>JAHDEU010000108.1 GCA_020628635.1 Hellea sp.
CGAATGCTGATTCGGTCGTACCCTTGAACGCCTTCCACAATGAGAAGGAGTATCAAGATGACCACCAACGAAATCGAAAATATCGACACCGGAAACCCGCGCGGTCGCCACGCCTGGAACAAGGGCAAGATCGTCGGGCAGAAGCCTCCGTTGAAACCCAAGCACGTCTGGGCGATCCGCACTCAGCTTCAACTTCAGGGCAAGCTGCGTGATATGGCAATGTTCAACTTCGCCATAGACAGCAAACTGCGCGGTTGCGATGTCGTTTCCGTCAGGATGGTCGATATCGCGCCCGACCGTCACGCGCGGACCCGCGCGACGATCCGTCAGAAGAAGACGGGACGGCCCGTGACCTTTGAAATCACCGATCATACACGAGCCGCCCTCGACGACTATTTTCGGGTTCGGCAGACCAAATTCGAGGACTGGGTCTTTCCGGGGCGCGGCGACGCGCTTCCACATCTTTCAACGCGGCAATACTCGCGTCTTTTACAGGAATGGGTCTCCCTCGCGGGTCTGAACCCGGCACTCTACGGCACTCATTCGCTGCGGCGGACGAAAGCATCGCTGATCTACAAAAAGACCGGCAACCTGCGCGCCGTTCAGCTGTTGCTCGGCCACACCAAGATCGAGAGCACGGTGCGCTACCTTGGCGTCGAGGTCGATGACGCGCTCGAAATCGCGGAGCAGGTCGACATCTGAAACAGGAGACGGAGCGGACTCGCTCCGTCTCTCAATCTGCTGTGAAATCGATGCTTCGGTTATCACGGCTTTTCGCCGAAAGCGGTCGAGAAGCGGTCGTTTTCTGGAGCTGAGTATTGTGGTTCTGAGCCCGATCGCAACTGCCTTGCCTTTGGCAACGGGGCGAAAGCGCTCGGCTACTTCGCGCTGGCTCTGCCCGGCGTCGCCATCGCCGTGTTCGGGACCTCGGTGGGATGAGCGCGCCTCAGAAATACCCCTCCCGCTTGTGCCGCTCGAGGGTGCCTGCGTCCGAGACGCGGCCCCGGCGTTCGGAGACATTGGCGGTTAGCACCTCACGGAAGACATCCTCAAGCGTCCCGGCGTCGGAGGGGACGGCGGCGGTGACGGGCCAGCAGCCGAGGCTGCGGAAGCGCACCCGCGCGGTGCGCGTCTCGCCGCCCCAGCGCCAGCGCTCCGGCTCGTCGATCACGATCAGCGCGCCGTCCCGCTCGATCACCGGGCGCTCCATGGCGTAATAGAGCGGCGCCAGGGGCAGGCGTTCGAGCAGGATGTAGGTCCACAAATCCTGCTCGGTCCAGTTCGAGAGCGGAAAGGCCCGCAGCGTCTGGCCCGTATCCCGCCGCCAGTTGTAGCACGACCAGAGTTCTGGCCGCTGGTTGCGCGGATCCCAGCCATGGTTCGGCGAGCGGACCGAGACGATGCGCTCCTTTGCGCGCGTCGCCGAAAATCACGTCGTAGCCGCCCTCGTCGAGTGCCCGCCGCAGCGCGCCGGTACGCATCTCGCTCGTATAGATATCGCCGTGGTCGATCGGGTTGTAGCCTTCGCGGCGGCCGACCTCGTTGGCATACACCACGAGATCGAAGCTGCCCTCCGCCGCGAACTTGTCGCGAAAAGCGAGCACGTCGCGGAATTCCCAGGTCGAATCCACATGCAGCAGCGGCAGGGGCGGTCGCGCGGGAAAGAACGCCTTTCGCGCCAGATGGGCGAGGACGGTCGAGTCCTTGCCGCCCGAGAACAGCAGTACCGGGCGCTCCGCCTCGGCCACGCCGTCGCGCAGGATGTGAATGGACTCCGCCTCCAGCGCCGCGAGGTGGGGAGGCAGCATCATGCCGCCGCCAGGACGGGTGCGCCTGCCTCCTGCCAGTGCAGATCGCCCGCATAGCGCGCCGCGACCGCGCCGGTGGCATCAAGGGCCAGGAGGTGGAGCCAGCGGTTGTCGAACAGCGCCCGCACCGACGGATGACGGTCGAGGATCGCGGTTATCGCCTCGACGGGCGCCTCGACATGCACCGCGAGCCGCAGCGGCTCGTGCATGAAGCGCGTGCCGTCATGCACCGATTGCAGCGGCAGCCCGGCACGCAACACCCCGCCATTGCCCTCGAAGACGCCAACCCCGCCGACGACGTTGTGCAACGTCTTGTCGCCGGAACCGAAGACCTCCGGCGCGACGGTCGAGCCGTAATATTGCAGGCTGATCCAGCTTGCCACAACCACCGGCGCGGTGAGGATGAGTTCCAGTACCTTGAACCCGTTCGGCTCGTCCTGCCGCCAGTCGTAATCGTGCAGGAAGGCCCGGCCCGACAGGGCCTTGCCCGCCGTGCGCGACCGGGGCGCGGCGATGAAGGCGTTGCACCCGGCCAATCCCCATTCGGGTCGCAACTCGGCCCAGTCCCGCGCGCGGTCGAGAAGGGCGTGCGGCGCGTCGGCGCCGGGCAGGGCGGGCCTGCGCTCGGCCCGCGCGATCCTGCCCGCTTCGGCCAGCAGCAGCCGGGCCTTGCGGAGATCGCCGACATGGTCGGTCGAGGGCGCATCGCCGTCAAAGAGGGTGACGGCGTCGGTGGTCGTATCGTGCAGCGCGGCGACGAAGAGCGTATCCTGCGGAATGGCGATGCCACGCGACGCGACGCCCTCGCGCACCGCTTGCTCGTTCAGCAGCGCGGCCAGCAGCCGCGCGTTGACCTCGCCCGAATGTCCGCCGCAGGCGCCGCATTGCAGGGCGCTGGAGAACGGATTGTTCGTCACCGAGGCCCCATGCCCGGCGAGCAGCACCAGCCGCGCGAAACCGTCCGTCAGAGACATCGCCCGCAGCACGGTTTCCGCCGCGCCGATCCGCGCGTCGAGATCGGGTGCCGGGTCGAGCACCGGCGCGGGATCGGCCTTTGCCTCCGAGCCGCCGCCGAGCGCATCGCGCAGCAGCCGCCCCAGATAGACCGGCCCCGCCGCCTCGACGAAGGCGAAGGAGGAGACCGCCGCCTGCCGGAAGCGACCCCAGGCGCGTTTCGCCCGGGCGGAATACCGCGCTTCCTGCACCGCTGCCGTATCGCCGCCCGCCCGCGAGGCGAGGCCGGGATTGAGCAGCACCGGCAGCCGGTGCTCGGGCGTATCGGAGGCAAAGGCGCGATGCTCGGCGCCGATGCCGAAGAATCCGGCGAAGCCCAAGGTCTGCACGCCGGGATCGACCGCCTCCAGAGCTCTCCGAAAGACCTCCGATCGCACATCGATGCAGAAGGCCGCCTGAAGGGCAGGGCGGTCGCCGTCGCCGTGCCGGGCGGCGGGCGCGGCGAGGGCCTCCGCCAGCCGCCGCTGTTCGGCCCGATCGGCAGCGTCCTGGAGGATTTCGTCCAGCACGTCGTCCGCCGTCGGTGCGGCCGGCTCGGCGTACCGTACCAGAGCGGCGGTCCAGCCTTCGGCAATGCCGTTGCGATACTGCCCGTGCAGCGCCGCCTCCCAGAAGAGCCGGATGGCGAGCAGGTCGCGCAGGTCGTGGTCGGTCTCGCCCGCCATCTCCGCGCGCCAGAGTGTGCCCCGCGCGAGCTGCGCCCAGCCGCCGAGCGTGAAGAGCAGCCGGTGCAGGTAGCTCGCCACCCCTTCCTCCGGCACCCCGAGCGATGCGAGGCTCGCGGCGATGGATGCGCCCGCATCGGCGGTCGTCGCGTAGGCATCGGCGGCAAAGCCCTTCAGGCCCCGGATTTCCGGCGTCAGATCGTGGGTCGCCCAGGCCCGCCACGCTGCCCATGCTCCGCCCTCGCGCGGCATGGTCCAGAGGGCCTGACCTTCGTCGACATAGCCGCCCGCCCATATCCCGATCCGCTCGGCGACGATGCCGGACCAGTCGATCCCACTCGCCTTCGCGGCGAGATCGGCGACCGTCGGCAGGGCTTCGGGTGTGGCACGATCCTTTTTGGCGGTCTCGCGCAGCGCCTCGACCGTCGCGGGCGCATTGGCATGGGGGCTGGCGGCGAGGGCGGCCGCGAGATCGTCGTCGCGGATCATGCCGGAGGCGATCCGTTCGCGGTACCAGCCGCGCGGCATCTTCACCGGGGCGCCCGCCACGCGGGCAAGCCGCGCGCCGGTGGCGGCAAGGCTCTCGCCTGCCTGCCCGAGGAAAGGGTTCACCGCGACCGTGGCCGACAGCGGCCAGAGCGGCGGAACCTGCCTGAGGGCAGCGTCGATGGCTGCGGAAAGGGTTTCGTTGTCCATGATACGGCTCTCCCTGGAGATCATTCGGTCAGGTCCGGGCATTGGTGGTCCAGCCGCCGAGCAGCCGGTCGGTCAGCGCGTTGACGTAGAGGCCGTTGGCGAGGTGAACGCGCAGGCCCCGCGCCGCCGGGTGGCTCGACCAGAGCGGAAACATCGACTGTGCCAGCGCCACCGCGCCGAAGGTGGTGACTGCCAGCCCCATCACCGCCCATTCCAGCGGCCCCGGCGCGGGCACGGGCGGCAGCGTTCCGGCGGTCAGTGCCTCGGCGCCCGCTTGCAGCGCGAAGTAGCCGAGCGAGGCCGCGAGGGCGAAGAGGCTCGTGCGGATCGTCAACTCGCGCGGGGCGGCATCCGCAAACCCTTGCGCGATCAGATAGGCGACGCCGAAGATCAGGATACCGCCGAGGGCGATGGCCTGTGGCGATTTCGTGCCGAAACCGATGCCGCCAAGATCGAAGGCGAAGCCGATGGCCGCATAGATGGCAAGCGCCAGCCCGAAGGCGCGGAACACCGCTCCCGCGCCGGGGATCGCCACCGGGCCGGGCCGCCGGATGGCCGCCACCTTCTCGACCGCCGTACCCGAGGCGAGAAAGGCATGGGCCTTGTAGAGCGAATGGGCCACGATATGCAGCAGCGCGAGCGGGAAGAGCGCCAGCCCGCATTGCAGGATCATGAAGCCCATCTGGCTGACGGTCGACCAGGCCAGCGAGGTCTTGACCGCAGGCTGGGTCAGCATGACAAGCGCGCCGAAGATCGCCGTGAAGCCGCCGGCCAGCGCCAGCAACGAGAGGACGTCCGGCGCCAGCAGCATCACGTCGGCGAACCGGATCAGCAGGAAGCCGCCCGCGTTGATGACTCCCGCGTGGAGCAGGGCGGAAACTGGGGTCGGCGCTTCCATCACCTCCGTCAGCCAGCCATGGGTCGGAAACTGCGCCGATTTGAGGATCGCGGCCAGCGCCAGCAGACCGGCGGCGCCGATGGTGGCCGCCGAGGACTCCGCCTCCCGCGCGGCGGCGAGGATCGCGCCGATATCCGTGGTTCCGAAGGCATGCCAGAGCAGCAGCGCCGCGCCGATCAGCGCCGCGTCGCCGATGCGCGCGAAGAGAAACTTCTTTGCCGCCGCCCGCCGGGCCCCCGCGCGCTCGCCACGAAAGACCAAGAGCTTGTGAAGGCAGAGGCTCATCGCGACCCAGGCCGCCACCAGCAGCACAAGATCGCCGGAGACGATCAGCGTCATCACGGCGGCGAGCGTGGCCGCGAGCCAGCCCGAGAACCGCGCCGCCCCAGGCTCGTTCGCCAGATAGCTGCGGACATAGCGCGCCACGACCCAGCCGACGAAGGCGACGAGCACGAGCATGGTCAGGCTGACGGCATCCGCACGGACCGGCAACGGCGGCGCCTCTCCCCCCATGCCCGCGATGGCGAGCACGGAGGCCACGCCCGCCGCCGCCAGCCCCAGCAGAGCGGCTGCCTCCACGAGTCTGGCGCGACCCGCCCCCCCGGTCCCGATGGCCGCCAGCGCTACGGCCCCCATCCCCAGCGGCGCCAGCGCCGCAATCCAGTTTGCGTCCATGATCCCCTCCCATTGGTGGCTGCGGGAACATGGGGATTGCAAGCGTTCAGGAAAAATACATTGTTTCGCTCATATCGTTCGATTTAATAGATGATACATGCGCGATCTGAACTACCGTCATCTCGGCTATTTCCGGGCCGTCGCCCGCGAGGGCAACCTCACGCGCACCGCCGAGCGGCTGAACCTTTCCCAATCGGCGCTCTCCTCGCAAATCCGCACGCTGGAGGAGCGGATCGGCCATGCCCTCTTCGAGCGGCAGGGGCGGGGCTTGGTGTTGACCGAGGCGGGGCGCATCGCGCTTGACCATGCCGATGCCATCTTCGCCATCGGCGACGATCTGGCCGCCACCCTGGCCGAGCGCGCCGTCGAGGGCCCGCCGCGCATCCGCGTCGGGGCGCTGGCAACACTCTCGCGCAACTTCCAGGTCGATTTCCTGCGCCCGCTTCTGGCCGTCGAAGGCGCGCGCATCGCGGTGCGCTCGGGCCGAATGCCGGATCTGCTGGCGGCCATGGACAGGCACGAACTCGACGTTGTCCTCGCCAACGAGCGCCCGCCCGCCGAGGGCGCCGAGCGCCACATGGCACGCCGCATCGCGGAGCAGCCGATCAGCCTCGTCGCCGCACCCGGTCGGATCGCCACGGGAGACCGCCCGGAAATCCTGCTGGCGCGCGAACCGGTCGTCGCGCCCACGCCCGCAACCTCGATCCGCATGGATTTCGACGCCTGGTGCACCGAGCGCGCCATCGCGCCGCGCATCGTCGCGGAGATCGACGACATGGCGATGCTGCGCGCCCTCGCCCGCACCGATATCGGCGTCTGCGTCGTGCCCCCCATCGTCGTGAAGGACGAATTGAGGGAAGGGGAACTGATCGAGGCTGGCCATCTCGATGGCCTCACAGAAAGTTTCTATGCCATCACGCTCAACCGGCGCTTCCCGAATGCGGTTCTGGCAAAGCTCCTGGGCGGATGAGCAAGTGAGCGTGAACGCAACGTCCGAAATGCGCTCGTCTCCTCCGTCGAGCGAGCCAGGATCACGCTGAACCCATAACGGTGGCCATCGATACGTGCGCGACCGTCTCCGATCCGGCTGGTGAATTTCCGGTAAGGGCCGGCAATCCCCGTCCCTATGTCTCGATCTCTGCGCTATCCCTTATCGGGTTTCGCCCGTTGGTTGACGCTGGTCCTCTGCGGGTAGCGATATCTCGTCATCAAGTCGGAGCGTGGCTTTCGCTTTTTTTGCGCCCGATGGGGGCGCTAAAGCAAAGGACGCTTCCGATGACCACCGCAACCAGTACGACCGACACGACAATCACCCCCACCGCTGCCCAGCTTGCCTTCGGCCGCTATCGGGGCGGGG
>JAHDEU010000109.1 GCA_020628635.1 Hellea sp.
CCCATGACCTCTTTCATAGACCAGATCACCACGCTTGTCCTTGCGCAAAGCTCCGGCGAACAGCTCGCCGAAGCGGCGCGGGTGCTGGGCATGCGGGAGATCACCACGCTCTCCCCCGGCCGCGCGGTGGACGGCGTCGGCACGGCCGCGACCAGTGCGGATGCGCGCAACATACTCGCTGCCGCCAACATCAAAGGCGATGTCTGCGTGCAGCGGGCCGAGAGGCGCCGGAAGTCCGTACTTGTCTGCGATATGGATTCCACGCTGATCGGGCAGGAATGCATCGACGAGCTCGCCGACTTCGCGGGCGTCAAGGACCGCGTCAGCGCGATCACCGAACGGGCCATGCGCGGCGAAATCGGGTTCGAGGGCGCGCTGAACGAGCGAGTCGCATTGCTGAAGGGGTTATCGACCGAGGTGCTGCAGCAGTGTTTCGAGCAGCGCATCACGGTCAACGCGGGCGCGCGGACGCTAGCGCGCACCATGGCGGCGCATGGTGCGAAGACGCTCATCGTGTCGGGCGGGTTCACGTTTTTCTCGAGCCGGGTGGCGAAGGCTTGCGGGTTCGAGAGCCATCAGGCGAATGTGCTGCTGGAAGAGGACGGCGCGCTGACGGGAACGGTGGCCATGCCGATTCTGGGGCGCGAGGCGAAACTTGATGCCTTGCTCGCGGCGTGTGACGGCGATGCGACCAAGGCACTGGCGGTCGGGGACGGGGCGAACGATCTGGCCATGATCGAAGCGGCAGGACTGGGTCTGGCCTTCTACGCCAAGCCTGCCGTGGCGGCTGCCAGCCATAGCGCGATTACGTGCACGGACCTGCGCACAGCCCTGTATTTTCAGGGGTATTCGGACGCGGAGATCGTTAAAAATTGAGGGCGTTGTTGCGAGGGCACCTTTTCTCCCCCAGGGGGAGGTGCCCGCAGGGCGGAGGGGCTCTGTCGTCTGCAGACCGGATTTCCAGGAAAGAGCCCCCTCCGACGCTGGCTCGCTAGCGCGGTCCATCGCCCACTTCCCCCCTCAGGGGGAGGAAAATTACTGATCCTCCCGCGAAGTTCCTACCTCGTGCAAAGAGGTATGGCCGAGCGCCGCGAGGTCGGAGAGGGGACCGAACAAAGAAAGCCAGCCGAAGCCTGACAATACCGAGCGGGTGCCCCGCCCTCACCCATTCAGCGCGTAGAAGATATAATTCCCATTCCGGTTGATCAGCAGCTGCACCGGCGTGTCCTCCTCTAGCGCCTTTTTCATCGCCTCCTCGAACTCCGCCGGGGTCGAGACACGTTCAAACGCGACTTCCTCGATGATGTCACCTTTCAGCACCTTGCCCGACGCTCGCGTGCGTTTGCCGACCTTCACCACGCGCACGCCGGTCGCGGTCGGCTCGATGCGGTGCGCAGAACGGACCTCGTCGGTCAGCGCTTCGACGGACAGGCCACCGATCGTGCGCTCGGCATTGCCGGCCTCGACTTCGCGGCGGAGCTTCTCCTCTTCGGTCACCTCCTCCTTGAGGCGTTCGATGCGGACGGTCGCGGTGCGGCGTTTCTTCTTGCGGACATACTCGACTTCAAGGTCCGCATCGATCGCAGCCTCGGCCACGGCGCGGAAGAGGACGCGGGTGTCCTTGATGTCACGGCCGCCAATGGTCAGGATCAAATCGCCCTTTTGCAGGCCCGCCTTGTCGGCCGGGCTGTCGGCGACAACCGTGCGGATCAGCGCGCCGCGCTTGGACTTCAGGCCATAGGCGGCAGCAAGGTCGGCGGAAACGGGTTGGGTGCGGATGCCGATATAGCCACGGCGGGTCTCGCCGTATTCGATCAGCTGCTCGGCGATGGAACTCGCCAGATCGGACGGCACGGAAAAGCTGATGCCGACGGAGCCACCGCCGCCCGGCGCGATAATGGCCGTGTTCACACCGATGACTTCACCGTCCATGTTGAACAGCGGCCCGCCGGAATTGCCCTGGTTTATCGCCACATCCGTCTGGATGAAGTCGTCATAGGAGCCCTGCTGGATGTTGCGGTTGCGTGCAGAGATGATCCCGGCCGTGACCGTGCCCGCATAGCCGAACGGGTTGCCGATCGCGATGACCCACTCTCCGACTTCGGCCGCGTCGCTGTCGCCCCATTCGACGATCGGGATGTCCGTGCTGGCTTCGATCTTCAACACGGCAATGTCGGTGGCAGGGTCGCGGCCGACGAGCTCGGCCTCATATGTGTCGCCGTTCGGGAAGCTGACCTCGATCAGGTCCGCGCCCTCTATGACGTGGTTGTTGGTGACGATGTGGCCCATTTCGTCGATCAGGAAGCCGGAGCCGAGCGCCTTGTTCACCCGGCCGTCGCGGCCCGGGCGGTTGCCGAAGAAGTCGTTGAAACGCTCCAGCGGAGAGCCCTCCTCGAAGCGCGGCACGTCCTCCTCGCCCAGCTCGACCGTCTGCGCGGTGGAGATGTTGACCACTGACGGGGACAGGCGCTTGGACAGCTCGACAAAGCCTTCGGGAGCGGGCCTTGCCACCGCGTCTGACACCGCGACCGGCGCGGTGGACAGGATGAGAGCGAGTGCGAGAGAGCGAAGCATGGTGCGGGTGTGCGCCAATTCGCCCGCTTTGCCAAGGCGGCGGGCTGACGCTGCCGCCTAACTTATCCGTTAGCTGCCGCCCCGGATGAGCGACACCGCAAAGACGATGCAGACCAATCCGATGCATAGAAACGCCAGCCCGACGAGCGCGAGCTGGCGGGAGTCCATCTGCTCGACCAGCGCGCGGTAGGCCTCCTTCATGCCGTCCGGCGCGACGGCCCAGGCGAAGCCCTCAAATGCCAAGGCCCCGCCGACGAGCAGCAGGGCCAGAGCCAGTATGGACATGGTCGCCCGCTCTAGCGGCGGTTGCGACGGCCGGACTGGTCGTCGAGATAGGACAGGAAGTCGCTATCGGGAGAGAGCACATAGGTCGTGCCGGAACCGAGACCTTTGCGATACGCCTCCATCGAACGATAGAAAGCGTAGAACTCCGGGTCCTTCTCATAGGCTTCAGCGAAGATGCGCGTGCGCTCTCCGTCGCCCTCACCGCGGATGATTTCCGCCTGGCGTTGCGCTTCGGCGCGGATGATCGTCGCTTCCTTTTCGGCCGTGGCGCGGATCTCCTGCGCCCGCTCCTGCCCTTCGGCGCGGATCAGGTTCGCTTCGAGATTACGCTGCGAGACCATGCGGTCGAAGACGCGGCTATAGTTGTCCTGCGGCAGGTCGGCACGCTTGATGCGCACGTCGATGATGTCGATGCCGAGGTCTTCAGCTTCGGCGACACCGTCCGCTGTCGACTGGATTTCCGCCATCAATTCCGAGCGGCGGCCGGAGATGATCTCCGGCGTGTCCACCCGGCCGAGCACGTCGCGCAGCGTCGAGTCGAAAATGGCCTGCAGCTGGTCCTGCGCACCGCGCTCATTGCGCAGCTTCTCGTAGAACCGGATCGGATCGGTGATGCGGTAGCGCACAAAGGCGTCCACCACGAGTCGCTCCTGATCGGACGCCAGCAGCTCGACCGGACGGAGGTCCACTTCGAGGTTGCGGCGCGACAGATAGACGACGTTTTCCACGAACGGCGTCTTGAGCTTCAGGCCCGCATCGGGCTCCTCGCCCCAAGAGTTCTCCACCCGCTGGGCTTCGCCGAACTGGAAGACAATGGCCTGTTCGTGCTCCTCGACGGTGAAAAGCGCGCCGAACAAGGCGACGATTATGAGGCCGCCGAGCACGGCCAGCATGACGAGACGTTGGTTCATGATAGCCTCCTAGTTTCCGGCCTGCTGGCGCGCACGGTTTCCGAGCTGATCCAAAGGCAGATAGGGCACGACTCCGGAGCCGTCGCCGTCGAGGATGATTTTCTCGGCCGGGCCATAGACCTCTTCGATGGTCTCCAGATAGAGGCGCTGTCGCGTGACCTCCGGGGCCTTGCGGTACTCCTCATAGACCTGGTTGAAACGCTCGGCCTCACCCTTGGCTTCCGCGATGACGCGGTCGCGATAGGCTTCGGCATCCTGCAGGATCTGCGCGGCCTCGCCTCGGGCGACCGGGACGATGGTGTTCTGCTGCGCGGTCGCGCGGTTGATCACGGTCTCGCGCTCCTGCGCGGCATCGACCACGTCGCGGAAGGCGGCCACCACGCCGCCCTGATCCGGCGCATCGGCCTTTTGCAGCTGCACTTCCACGACGCGGACGCCGGCTTTGTACTCGTCCAGCGTCTTCTGCATCAGGTCGCGCACGGCGGTCGTGATGGCCAGACGATCGGTCGTGATAATGCCCTGCAGCTCCGACTTGCCGACGATTTCGCGCATGGCGGACTCGGCCACGGCGCGCACGGCTGTTTCCGGGTCGTCCACCTCGAAGTAGTAGTCCGCCAGATTGTTGATCCGCCACAGAACAGTGAAGTCGATATCCACGATGTTCTCGTCACCCGTCAGCATGAGCGAGGACGCATCGTTGCCGCCGATGACCATCTTCTGGATGATCTCGGTTTCGCGCTTCACCGTCGTCTCAATGGGGTTCGGCCATTTGAAATTCAGGCCGGGCTCGGCAGTGCGGGAATAGTCGCCAAAGCGCAGCACCAAGGCACGCTCTGTTTGGTCGACCGTGTAGACCGATGTCGAGATCAGCATCAGGGCCGCCACTGAGACCGCAATGCCCAGCGGTCCGAGCGGGCCGATGCGGAAGTCACCGCCTCCGCCACCGCCGCCAATCGTGCCGCGTTGTCCGGGACGGCGCGGGCCGCCGCGTTTCTTGAAGCCCTGGATGACATTGTCGAGGTCGGATGAGCGGTTGCCGCCGGGCTTCTGGCCGACGGGCGTCTTGGGCTCATTGCCCCATGGGGATTTTCCGGGCGTCTTCGGCCCGTTACCTTTGTCGCCGGATCCCTTGGGACCCCAGGGCGAATTTCCATCTGGCATGTGTGTCTCCGTTGTCCGGCTCTATGTGGAGGCGTGGGCCTATGCTTTCAAGCGCATCAGCGAGCGCGTGGTGAAGGGAAAGTCATCGCGCGGCCCGGCCTTGTGGTGCTTTTCATTCGTTACGGCCCAATCGTCCATCTGGAGTTCGGGCAGGCGCGCATCGCCGTCCACCTCCGTATCCACGACCGTTTCGAAGATAATGTCGGTATGGGGCAGCAGTGCTTTGTAGATCTGCGCGCCGCCGATGACCATGACCTCGTCCACGCCCCGCTCGCCTGCCAGCTCGAAGCCGCGGGCAACCATGGCGTGCAGGTCGGTGAAGATGTCCGCGCCCTCGGCCGCATAGCCCGCATCCCGCGTCAGCACGAGATGCGGCCGCCCCGGCAGCACGCCCGGCAGCGACTCCCACGTCTTTCGCCCCATCAGGCAGGGCTTGCCACTCGTCAGCCGCTTGAAATGCTTGAGGTCGGACGACAGCCGCCACGGCAGGTCGCCGTCGCGCCCGATCACCCGGTTGCGCGACCGCGCCCAGACCGCGCAGAGCTTGGCCACGGGCTCGGCAATGTCTTTGAACAGGGGATTCGGCGCGGCCATGGCGGTGGGTTACAGGCCGCGCTTGCCTGCGTATAGATGGTGCGTGTCCACCTATGCCGACTCGCCACCCTTTTCCCGCCCGGCCCGCGCCGCGCTGGTCACGCTGATCTATGTCGCGCTGATCCCCTTCATCAATTGGAGCTTTACCTGGGCGCCCATGGTGGAGTTGCCCCTGCTCGGTTGGCTGTTCAATCCGGTCACCGTCGTCACCGGGCTGGTGCTGGTCGCGCGCGACTTCGCACAGCGCGAGATCGGCCATTGGGTGCTGCTCGCCATGGCCGTCGCGCTGGGCCTCACCTGGGCGACGAGCGGGGGCGAGCTGGCGCTGGCGTCGGGTGTGGCCTTTGCGGTGTCGGAGTTGGTGGACTGGGCGGTCTATACTTTCACCTCGCTGAAACTTTCCACCCGCGTCCTGCTCTCATCCGCCCTCGCCGCGCCCGTCGATACCACGGTCTTCCTGCTCGGCGCCGAGGCCATCCGCGACGGCATGTTCACTCTGCCCAACATCGTCCTATCTATAGTGGGCAAGATGATCGGTGCGCTGGTCATCTGGTGGCTGATCCGCCGCACGATGGAGCGCGATAGTCTGGGAGAGACGCCATGAGAGAAATGCTGTCCGTCATTCACAAGGGCTCCAATATCGTGGCCAGCAATGAGTGGTTCGGTGCAACCACGCTGATGGTCGACGGGAGCATGGTCGGCAGCGTCACCAAATTCTTCCATTCCGATCGCACCAAGGTGCTGGTCGAAGGCGACGTGCAGCTCGTCCGCGGACCTGCTCACCTCGCGCTCTATGCCGAAGCGCTCGCCTTCGCCGTGAATCTCGTCATCATGGACGGCGACACCGTCATCGCCGCCAGCCGCCCCGACAAGCTCCCCTCTGATCGCCAGCCGAAGCCCGAGCCATGATGATCATGACCTATCCGTTCGAGGCCGTCTCCTGCCAGCATAAGGGCTCTCGGGTCTCGGCAGGGCACGCCACGCAAGCAGAAGTCTATGTTTCCGTTGGCGACGAGGTTGTGGCGCGACAGAACCTCCTCGCTCTGAAACGCAAGGCCACGCTGGTGCTGGAGGTGGACACCCAACTCCCATCCGGCCCGGCCGATCTAGCCCTCTACATCAAGCGCGGCATGTTCATCACGCAGTGGGTGCTGATGGACGGCGACACGGTCATCGGCGCGAACCACCCGAACGAGCTCCCTGCGGACCGCCGACCGAAGCCCGTGCCATGAGCCGGTGGACGCTCGACATCGACTATCGCGGCTCGCGGATCCGGGCGAAGCGCGACTGGCTGGGACGCGCCGTCATCGAGGTGAACGACACAGTGCTCGCGCGGAAATATCTGCACAATTACAATGGCGTGCTCTTCGATCCTCATACCAAGCCGATCATGACCGTGGACTTCGAGACACGCGGCGCGCGCATCGATCTCGCCCTCTATATCCGGCAGCGCTGGATGCGTGAGGAATGGGTGCTGATGGACGGAGACAACGTCATCGCCGCGACCCATCCGAGCAAGCTGCC
>JAHDEU010000110.1 GCA_020628635.1 Hellea sp.
GAGGTCTTCGCCCAGCGCTGCGGCGAGCGCTTGCTCATAGCCCTTTTTCGCCGTCAGCAAGGACAAGGCAGGCGTGATATCGGACATGTTGCGGTTGACGATGCGGTCCAGCGCGGTTTGTTCGCTGGTCAGCTGCCCCAGCGCTGACTTGGCTTCCGAAAGTGCCTCGCGCGCCTGTTGGTCGCCGTCCTCGGCCTCCAGCCGCTTGGCGTTGGCGTCGCGTTCGACCTGCCGGGCGGCTTCGAGCGCTTTCATCGCGTCGTCGGACGAGGCGGCGAACAGGTTGACCGACGCGCCGCCATCGCCTGTCAGGCTGGCCAGTTGGGACCGCGCATCTTCGCGTTCGCGGGAACGCTGCGACAGCCGCCGCTCCGCCTGCTCCAGTTCGCGTGTCGCGCTCTCGGCGCGGGCGGTCTGCGTTGCGATGGCCGACGTCAGCTCCGACATGTCGGCTTCGATGCTGTTGCGCAGTTTAAGCGCGGCTTCGGCGTCGTCGCGTGCGGCATCCAGTGCGGCCGACTGGTCACCGACGAGGGACAGCGTCGTCTCTTCGGACAGCAACCGGGCTTCGGCTTCCTGCGCATCTTCTACGATGCCGCTCTCGCGCTCGATGTCGGCGGCGAGCTGCTCGATCTGCGCTTCCAGCTTGCGCACTTCGGACTTGGCGGCGTGTTCGTCGCTTTCCAGCGTTTCCTTGGCCGCGTTCAGCCGCGCCAGCACGGCGGCTGCGATAAGCTGCTCTTCCTGCTTGGGCTTGATCGTATCCGCCAGCTCGACGGAGATGCGCTGCGCTTCGGTCGCCTTCAGCGCGCTTTCCTGGACATTGGCCTCACACGCCCGCAGCGCGTCCTGCGCACCGACCAGCGTGTCGAGCGCGGCTTCCCAGCGCTTGGTCCAGAGCAGGGCCATGTATTCGTGGATCTCTCCGGCCAGCCGCTTGTAGCGCGCGGCCTGCCGGGATTGGCGGCGCAGAGACAGCAGCTGGCTGTCGATCTGCGCGACGATGTCTTCCAGCCGGTCGAGATTGTTCTCTGCAGCACGCAGCCGCAGCTCCGCCTCGTGACGGCGCGTGTGCAGGCCGGAAATGCCGGCGGCCTCTTCGAGGATGCGGCGGCGGTTGGACGGCTTGGCGGAGATCAGCTCGCTGATCTGGTTCTGGCGGACGAGGGCAGGGGAGTTTGCGCCGGTGGAGGCGTCGGCGAAGAGCAGCTGCACGTCCTTGGCGCGGACGGTCTTGCCGTTGATCTTGTAGCTGGAGCCCTTGCCGCGCGTGATGATGCGAGAGACTTCCAGAGTGTCCGTGTCGTTGAACGCGGACGGGGCGAGGCGGGCGCTGTTGTCGATCGTCAGCGTGACATGCGCCTGATTGCGGCCGGGTCTCTGCCGCGTGCCGGAGAAGATGACGTCCTCCATCGCCTTGCCGCGCATGGCCTTGGCGCTGTTGGCCCCCATGACCCAGCGGATCGCTTCCAGGAGGTTGGACTTGCCGCAGCCATTCGGCCCGACGACGCCCGTCAGGCCCGGTTCGATAAGGAAATCAGTAGGCTCGACGAAGCTCTTGAAGCCCGTCAGATTGATCTTGTTGAAGACCAGCGCGCCCATGGAAGACTACTCGGCGGCTTCCGCAATGGCGGCATCGAGGGCGGCCTGCAGCTCTTCCAGCGAGCCTTTCGCTTTCGTGCCATTGATGAAAAAGGCCGGCGTGCCGGTCACGCCCGCATCGATGCCTTTTTCCATGCGCGCCATGTATCCGTCGCGCAGCTCCTTGTTCTTCATGCACTCCACGAATTCATCCGTGTCGAGTCCGGCCGCCTTGGCGACGTTGACATAGGCCTGGCGCATCTGCCCTTGCTGGGCGAGCTTGAAGATCTGCGGCTGGCGGTCGAACTGCGCCTTGATGTTCTTGAAGTAGTCCTCTTCCGGCGCACACAGCGCGATCATGAATCCCGCATCGGCCATGTTCGGGTCACTGGCGAGGAACTCGCGGAAGACGAAGCGCACCTTGCCGGTGTCGACATATTTCTGCTTGATCTCCGGAAAGACATTGCGGTGCCACACGCCGCAGGCCGCACAGGACACGGACGCGTATTCGACCAGAGTGACCGGCGCGTCGGGGCTGCCCATGGCGTGGTCGTCGGGGCTCTCGAAGGCTGTGCGCTGGGCTGTCGCCGTGCCGTCCGTGCCCGGCGTCGCGGTCGTGGCTGCGTCTCCGCCACCACAGGCCGCGAGCAGCGCAGCAGCGGACAGGACGGTGAAATTGCGAATCAGAGAGGACATGTGCGGTTCTTCCGGTGAAAGACAGGCAAGTTCAAGCTGCTGCGGCACTTAACCGGGGGCAAGTCGCGGGACAATATCGCGTTGCAGGGGGCGGGGCGGGCCCTACTTGCCGAGCAGTTTCACGAAGTCCTCGGCCTTGTGCGGCCCCTTATAGGTCTTGCCGTCCAGCACGAAGGCCGGGACGCCGCGAATGCCGAGCGCCTGGTAGCGGCTGCCGTGGCTCTGGATGAGGCCCAGATTCTCCTCGTTCGACAGGCAGGCGTTCATCGCGGCTTCGTCGTCCAGGCCGTAGTCCTTGGCCATCTCGGCATAGTATTCGCGCAAGCCGCCATTCTGCGCCGTCTTGATGATCTCGTTCTGGCGCGCGAACTGGTCCTCGATGCGGTCGAAATAGTTCCCGCTGTCGCATTCCGCCATGAGAAAGCCGACCATGGAGAGCTGCACGGGCTGGGTCGGAAGCGGGCGGAAAACCAGGCGGAGCTGCCCGGTCTCGACCAACTCCTTTTTCACGACCGGCCATTCGTCATTGAACCAGTCGCGGCAGTGCGGGCACATGTTGGACGCATAGACGATCAGTGTGTGGGTCGCAGCGGCGTTGCCCTCCACATGGTCGAACGGTGCCACCGTGTACACATGATCCGCCTTGGGCGCGGGCGCGGCGGGCTTGTCCTGCGCGACGGCGGCGGCCGGGGCCAACAGCGCGGCGGCGATGATGAGTTGCTTGAGCATGTCTGTTCCTAGTCCTTGCGCGCGATGACTTCGCGGCCGAGCCGTTCCAGCGCGTCCCGGAGGCGCTCGGAGCGGATGTTCTTCACGCCGTCGCGCAACTGTGCCGTTTCGCTGGGTGACAGGCCGCGCCTTAAGGGCGGCTGAACGCGCGCCTCGCGGTTCGGCTTCGGCTTGGCCTGCACGACGCTGATGCGTTGCACATGGCCCGCGCCCAGATGCGCGTTGAGCCTGTCGAGGATCGGCCCCGACGCGGCCATGATCAGCGAGGCGGCCGGACCCGGCGCGCTGATGACGAGTGTGCGCCCGTCCTTGGAGCCGCGGTAGCGCACCGGCGAACTGATCTTGGACCAGCGCGGACCCATGATGTCGGGCCATATCTCTGCCAGCGAGAGCGCACTGCTGGTACGCTTGGCCCCGCCGCCCGCCGACTTGGCCAGCGGGCGCATGACCCGGTTCACGGCCATGGACGCGCTGGGCAGCGGACGCGCTTGCGGGCGCGCGCGGGCGGTCTCGAGAAAGCGCTCGATCTTGGCACGCTTGGCAGGTGTGAGCGGGCGGTCTGTCACGGCATGTCCATCCGCTATTGCACTGCCGGGGTAAAGCGCACAGCTGCGTGAGGTGAGCTTTTCTGAGCAAGATGTAACCGAGATGCGCGCCGCGCTGCTCGCGTGGTATGACCGGGAAGGGCGGACGCTGCCGTGGCGCGTGCGTCCGGAAGATCGCGCGGCTGGGATGAGGCCCGACCCCTACGCCGTCTGGCTATCCGAAGTCATGCTGCAGCAAACGACCATCCCGCACGGCACGCCCTACTGGCACAAATTCCTCTCGCTCTATCCGACGGTCGAAGACCTCGCGCGTGCTCCGCTCGACGATGTGCTGACCCACTGGGCAGGGCTCGGATACTATGCCCGCGCGCGCAATATGCACAAATGCGCGAAAATCGTGGTGGAGCGCGGGGGTTGGCCGGAGACAAAGGCTGAGCTGCAAAAGCTGCCCGGCATCGGTGACTACACGTCGAGCACCATCGCCGCGATCTGCTTCAGTGAGCCGACGACCATTGTCGACGGTAATGTGGAGCGTGTCATCAGCCGCATTCACCGCGTCGAGGAGCCGTTGCCCAAGGCGAAAAAGACGCTGAAAGCGCTCGCTGCCGAGTTGAGCGATCCGGAGCGGCCGGGCGATTACGGCCAGGCCGTGATGGATCTCGGCGCAACCATCTGCACGCCGAAATCGCCCAGCTGCCTGATCTGCCCATGGGCGCGATGGTGCGCCGCGCGGGAGGCGGGCGACCAGACGCGCTATCCGTTGAAAACGCCGAAGAAGAGGCAGCCGGTCCGCTACGCCAATGCCTTCGTCGCGGTGCGTGGTCACGCGGTCTGGCTGCGGCGTCGGTCGGAGGAGGGATTGCTCGGCGGGATGATGGAAGTTCCGAACAGCGCGTGGGTTGCGGATGCGGAGGAGATGTCTCCGCCTGTGCCCGCCGATTGGCGAGCCGCCGGCGACGTCCGCCACCTCTTCACCCATATCGACCTGCGCCTGCGCGTGTTCCGGGCGGAAGTGACGGGTGATCTACCAGGCGAGGGACGCTGGGTCGCCGTGGACCGGCTGGGCGACGTAGCCCTGTCGAGCCTGATGCGGAAGGTGCTCGACGCCGGTCTGGCGTCGAGCAGTGGTTAGGCGAGAGCGGCCCTAGGCGGCCTTCTTATCGCTCGAAGCGGAGGACTTGTCCGCTTTCGCTTTTCCCTCCGCGTCGGACTTTCCCGACGGAGCGTCCTCCTCGTGCTGCTCGGACTCCGGCAGCGCCTTGTGCTTGGAGCCGATCTCGATCTTGCGGCTCTCGGGCGCCTTCTGCTCGACCTTGGGCAAGGTCAGTTCCAGCACGCCGTCTTCAAACGTGGCTTCCACCGCGTCGGCATCGACACCTTCGGGTAGCGGGATGCTGCGCTGGAAGCGGCCATAGCGCGTCTCGGTGCGCGAGCCGTGGTCATCCTTGGTCTCGTAGCGGGACTGCTTCTCGCCGCTGATGTTGATCTGGCCGTCGGCGACGTCGATGCTGACATCGTCGCGCTTCACCCCGGGCAGTTCCAGCGACAGGCGGTACTCGCTGTCGCTCTCGTGGTGGTCGATGGCGGGGGTGAAGAAGCTGCCGCCGCCGTCCTGGTCATCCGAGTCGATCATGGACTGCGCGCGGTTGAACATGTCCGCCATCTCGCGCTGCATGTGGTCGAAGATGGAATAGCCGCGCTGCGCCTGCCTGCGTTGCGGCGATGCGCTGCGATAGCGGTAGATGATGGGGTAGTTGCTCATGGGTGTCTCCTTTCGTTGCGGGAACCGCGCCCCGGCACGGGCGCGAGTAGTCGCAATGGGAGACAGGTCGGCTGGGTTTCAAAGCTGACCGATTTTCAATACCACGGTTAGGTTGAGTTAACCCGGAGAAAGGGCGGTGCTCAGGCCCCCGCCATTTCCTTCCTGATCTGCGTGCGGATGGCATCGATCGGCACGAGGCCGTTGTCGCTCATCGTGTGCCAGAAGGTCCAGCCATTGCAGGACGGAGCGTCCGTCACATGCGCGCCGACCTTGTGGATGGAGCCTTCAAAGCCGTCGTCAGTGGACAGCGATCCGTCAGCGCGGACGCGGGCCGACAGGGTTCCCTTGGCCGAGAACAGCCGCGTGCCGATGTCCACCAGGCCGCGCTCGACGAGATTGGCGAAAGGCACGCGCGGCTCGGACCGTTTGCTGCGCGTGATGGCGATGGCTTCCGTGCCCGCGGGGCGGACCTTGGCGATGCGGCGCTTTGCATGGGCGATGTAGTTGTGCTCGCGTTCCATGCCGATGAAGTGGCGGCCGAGCTTCTTGGCGACCGCGCCCGTCGTGCCCGTGCCGAAGAAGGGGTCGAGGATCACGTCGCCCGGATTGCTCGTGGAGAGGATGACGCGGTGGAGCAGGCTCTCCGGCTTTTGCGTCGGGTGGGCCTTGGTGCCGTCCTCGGTCTTCAGCCGCTCGCGGCCCGTGCAGATCGGCAGCGTCCAGTCGGAGCGCATCTGCACGCCGTCATTCATCATCTTCATGGCGTCGTAATGGAAGGTCGGGCGCGCGTCCTCGGACTTGGTTGCCCAGATGAGTGTTTCGTGCGCATTGCAGAAACGCGTGCCGCGGAAGTTCGGCATGGGGTTGGTCTTGCGCCAGATGATGTCGTTCTGGATCCAGAACTGCTGGTCCTGCAGCACGGTCCCGACGCGGAAGATGTTGTGATAGGATCCGCAGACCCAGATCGCGCCGTCGCGCTTGAGCACGCGCCGCGCCGCCTGCAGCCAGTCATGGGTGAACAGGTCATAGGCATCCATGGAATCATACTGGTCCCAATGGTCCGTCACGCCGTTGACCGCGCTGTCGTCGGGCCGGGACAGGTCGCCGCCGAGCTGCAGGTTGTATGGCGGATCGGCGAAGACGAGATCGACCGAGCCTTCCGGCAGGCTGTTCATCAGGTCCACGCAGTCGCCCTGCATGATGGTGTTGAGCGGCAGTTCCGAGCACTCGCGGATAGAGGGAGCGGGTGCTTCCGTCTTCGCGGCGCGGGCGGTGTTGTCGGCGACGACTCGTAGATGGCTCATGCTTATCCCAGTGCAGGCAGTGTGTTCCGTATCGGGACGCAAGCTGGGCGGGCAGGGTAAACAATGTGTTATTTCATAGGGTTAACGGCTTGGTAAGCGGTGTTAATATCCACAAGCCGGGCGCTTAACCTTTGGCGTTGCGCGGGACGCCCCGGACGCGCACAAAGCGGGGGAGGAGAACCCCATGACGACAACACGCCTGCTCGCAACGGCCCTGGCCGCCACGCTCCTGGCCCCGGCCATGCCAGCCTTTTCGCACGAGATCGGCGACGATCTGCGGCCGTCCATCCAGGCGGACTACGACCAGAAGCTCTCGAAACTTTTCGTTCACTTCCATGAAAATCCCGAGCTGTCCTTTCGCGAGTTCGAAACGTCCAAACGTATCGCCAGCGAATTGAGGGCTCTGGGTTATGAGGTGGAGAGCGA
>JAHDEU010000111.1:0-2737 GCA_020628635.1 Hellea sp.
CGACCTCGCTCGCTTCGCTCCCGAGCCCACCTCCCCCTGCTCGGGGGAGGGATTTGTAAATGTTGCACCGGCTGGACACCCCTCGTCCCCGGAACTCCGCATCCGGCCGCGCGTCCCGTCACCATGCGCCCGTTCTCCCGCCTGCTCGCCTCCGCAATTCTCACCGCTCTCGCCGCCTGCTCCAAACCCGAGCCCTGGCCCGCGCTCCATGCCACGGCCGTGGCGGAGTTCGACTACGAGACCGATGACGGTGCAGGCGTGATCCGGATCACCCAGTCCTGCCATCTGCGCAAGGTCGGGGCCGATTTCGAGGACCGCTTCTATCCCGGCGGGCAGCCGGGCGGCGTGGCGCGGAATTGCGAGGCGGAGGTCTATGACGGCCCCGTTCTGCCTGATGGCGTGACAATCGTCAGCGAGCCGCAACAGGAGCTGCTGACCATGGTTTCGATGGGCCTGGACACGATCGCGTTTGCGCCGGAGCATCTGGTCATCGGCGGGCTGGGCGCGGGGCAGAAGGGTCTGAGATTCGAGAACGAGACCGCATATTTCCAGCTGCGCGATGAGAGCGATCCGTTCAGCGCGGATATGCTGCGCCACGAATTCGCACTGCCTCTGTCGGCCTACAGGTCGAATCCCACCGCTGACAGGGTCCTGTCGCCCATCTCACTGCGCGAGATACCGGGACTGGAAGAGGCGCGGTTCACGGGCGCGCGGTTGTCCGTCACGCGCGCAGATCCGGCGAGGCCGCTCTCGGAGTTCGGCCTCAAAGGGGCAGAGGGACGGACGTGGCGTGAGTTGACGGGGACGGAGGAGGAGCAAAGGGCGCAGTTCGAGGCGATGCGAAGAGAGCTGATAGACGCGCAGTTGGAGCGTAACGGCTACTGATAGATCCCTTCCCCGAGCAGGGGAAGGGATGTCGGATGTAAGCGCTTTTCTGTTAGAACCCCGTGCTCACGCCCAGGAACACCGTCCGCGGCCGCCCGGGGAAATACCGCTCATTGCCGAAGGCGAAGTCCGCCCTGTCCGCATAGCGCGTGTCGAACAAATTATCGATCCGGCCGAAGAGCTGGAAATCGCCCACGCCGTAGCCCGCGCGCGCGACGAATATATCGTGGCCGGGATAGTCCTGCGTGTTTGCGCCGTTGGTGAAATAGTCGCCGACATGGCGCCACTCCAGCCCCAGCGTCACCGGCTCGAAATCCGCTTCCAGCCGCGCGGTCCCCAGCGTGGTCGGGGCGGTGTCGATCTCGTTGCCGTCGACAATGCCGGACGGCGCGTCGTCAAAGGCGTAGCGCTGATCGGACACCGACCATTCGCCGGAAAAGCGCAGCCAGTTCGTGAGCGGCGCGGCGGTCGAGAACTCCACGCCCGTATGCTGCGTCTTGCCGTCCACCACGTTGAAGCCTTGCGCATTGCGAAAGAAGAAATTGTCCTTGCGCTGGTGGTAGCCCGTCACCTCGAAGCGCATCGTGCCCGCGATGAACCGCACGCCACCTTCCACGCTGTCGAGCGTTTCCACATCCGCTTCGCCCGGCTCCTGGTTCTGCACCACGGCGTAGAGATCGGTCGTTTGCGGCGCGCGCGAACCCCGCGCGGCGCGGGCGAACAGCGTGATCCGGTCCGATGCCGCATAGGTCAGGCCGAGCTTGGGCGTGAGGGTGAAATAGTCGTCCACCCGGTCGGGCGCGCGGACGAACCGGCCGGAACGTCCTGGTTCGGCCAGCGTGTCGTAGTCATAGCGCGTGTATTCCCCGCGCGCGCCGAGATCGATCGTGACGTCGCCCGTCGTGACCGTCTTCTGCGCATAGGCGGCCAGGCTCAGCGCCTTTACCTCATAGTCGAAGTGCAACCCTTGCACGAAGCTGAAACGCGACGGATTGGCCTGGAACTCGTAGAGGCGGCCTTCTGTCAACTCGCCGTCCACGCCGACAGACCAGTCGTCGCCGACCAGCGCGGTCTGCAGGCCGACGCTTGTGTGGTCGTTCTTCTCCAGCGCCTGTCCCGGCACGAAATGGCGCAGGAAGCGCAGCTCGGCGCGACGGGCGTAAGGCGTCAGGCGCAGCTCGCCCAGATCCGTGTCGGTCGAGAGGTTGACCTGCGCGCGGTAGTTCCGGCCGTCGCGGAAGGCTTCGGGGAAGGCGTTTGTCTCAATGAGGTCGCGGTCGCGATAGGCGTCGTCGCCCTGCAGGAAGCCTGCCGTTTCCTGGTTGAGATTGTTGAACGCCGCGATGGCATCGACCGACCAGTCGCCCAGCTCGTCCACATAACGCAGCTCGGCCTTCTGCTGGTCGAACCCGCTGTCGTCGCGGAAACCATCGTCGTGAGCGAGCGACAGGCTGGCGCGCAGAGTGTCCGACACGTCCACGCCCGCGCTGATCCGGCCATAGCCGCGGGACGACCCCAGCACGGTCAGGCGCGACCCGCTGCCCGGCTCCGGCGTGACCACATTGACCAGCCCGTGCACGGCGTTGGAGCCGAACTCCGCCGGGCCGGGGCCCTTGAAGACCTCAATGCTCTGGGCGAGCTCGGTATTGGCTTCGAACAGGCCGTTCACATTGGCAAAGCCGGGTGCGCGCAGCGCGATGCCGTTTTCGAGATAGAGGAAGCTGCCCGCCCCCGCCCCGCCGACCAGAACGGGCGAGCGGATGGCTGTGAGGCTCTCCTGGCCCGAGCCGCGGTGGATGTTGACGCCCGCCACCGTGTTGATGACCTCCGCCGGATGGACCAGCGCGCGGGC
>JAHDEU010000111.1:2837-7037 GCA_020628635.1 Hellea sp.
GCCACAGCAGGCCAAAGCAGCGCGGCAACGGCGCATCCGGTTATCAAGCGTTTCATAGAACCCTCTACGCGGCGGTCGTGCCGAGCGTTTCCGCAATGCGCCGTGCATAGCCCGTGAGCACATCCATGGGTGCGCCGTCGAATGACATTGTCGCGAGCATGTTGGCCGCGCCGTAGATGATGCGCGCTTCGGTCCGGCGCTCCGGCCCGTCGGGAAGGAACCCCTCCAGCCGGTCGAAGATGCGGTTCTGGAATTCCAGATATTGGGGCCGGATGTCGGGATCGAACGACACGCCCCATTTCAGGAAGGTCTTCACCGCGGCGGGCTCCTCCTCCACCATGCGCTGATAGGCACCCGCCATCTGCAATATGCGCTTCACCGGATCGTCCGAGATGTCGCTCAGCGAGCCGAACATGGTTTCCACCGCTTCCTCTATCCGGGCCAGCACGGCGGCGACCAGCGCGCTGCGGGTCGGGAAGTAGTTGAACACGGTCGCAGTCGAGACTGCGGCCCGCTTGGCGATGTCGCCATGCCCGCCGCGCTCGATCCCCATTTCCGCGAACACATCGACCGCGATGTCGAGAAGCTGCTCGCGCCGCTGCTCAGGGGAGAGGCGGCGGCGCGGTCGCGCGGCAGGGGTGGGAGAGCTCGAAGGTGGCGGCATCTGCGCAAACCTTTGCCGCGTGCCATGCCCGGAGGTCAAGGGGGCAGGCAAGGTATGCCCAGCGCGCGCAATTACCTTATTGACAAGGTGGTCAATAAGAGTGTTTACGTCACGCACGAACCCTCACCGCGGATAGTGCGCCATGACATTCCTCAGCCCTGACAGCTCCGCATCCGCTCCCGCCAAGCGCCATCTCTGGCTGGTCAGCCTGACCTACCCGACACTGCCCCTGCTCGCACTGGCCATCGCGCTGGCGACTGGCGCGCAGGGCTGGGTGTGGCTTACGACGGCGCTGGTCTACGGCCTGGTCCCACTGCTCGACGAGCTGATCGGACAGGACAAAAACGATGTGCTCGGCCTGATGGAGGACGAAGCGCAGCAATCCGTCTTCTACCGCTACATGGTGCACGGCCTGCTGCCGCTGATCTACCTGACCTGGCTGATCGGGGCCTGGGCGGCGGTGAGTTTCGAATGGGCGTGGTGGGCCTATGCGGGCCTTGCCGTCAGCCATGGCTGGGGTCTGGCATTTGCCATCAATGCGGGCCACGAGACCGGGCACAAGACGGACAAGGTCTCCAAATGGGTCGCGCTGCTCATGCTGGCGCCGAGCTTTCTCGGCCACTTCCGGGTCGAGCACAATACGGGCCACCACAGCGACGTCGCCACGCCGCGCGACCATGCCACGTCGCGTTTCGGCGAGAGCTTCTGGCACTTCCTGACGCGCGAAGTGCCCGGCGCGTGGGAGCGCAGCTGGCGCATCGAGAGCAAGCGCGCGCGGCGCAAGGGTTATTCGCGCTGGTCATGGCGCAACGAGGTCATCCAGACCGTGCTGCTGCAACTCGCCATCTGGGGCACGGTGGTCGCGGTGCTGGGGCTGGGCGTGCTGCCCTATCTGCTCATCGCTGCTGTCATCAGCACAACGGCGCTGTCGGCGCAGAACTACATCGCCCATTACGGCCTGCTGCGCGACAAGCGCCCGGACGGCAAATACCTCCCCGCGCGTCCCGAACACAGCTGGAATTCCAACAGCCTCGTGACGAACATCACCACCTACAACCTCGCGCGCCACTCCGACCACCACGCGCACCCCTCGCGCCACTACCAATATCTGCGCAGCTTCTCCGACGCGCCGCAGCTGCCCTATGGCTACGGCGTCATGTACCTGCTCGCCTATATCCCGCCGCTCTTCCGCCGCGTCATGGACCCACGCGTGCTGGCCAATGTGGATGGCGATATGAGCCGTGTGCTGACCAAGGAATTGGCGCTGGCCGAGGGCGCGCGGCGGTAGGTCAAGACCGACAGTCGCCTATCCGCGCCGACGCCCCCGCGCTCCACCGCGCGCGCCTCGGCGCCCAACGGCGCCTGCCGCCAATGGCGGGTTGACCAGCGCACCAAGCTTTTCTTCCAGGCTCTCTCGCGTGGGCCGCGGTCCCGCCTCGCCGCGCGCCAGATACGCGTCGATGGACTGGCGCATGGCCGCCACATGCTCTGGCGCGTTGCCGCAGCAGCCGCCGATGATCCGCACGCCCGCATCCGCCGCGAGCTGGGCGTAGTCATACATCAGCTCCGGCGTGCCGGAATAGACCGTCTCCTTGCCGCGCACCGTCGGCACACCGCAATTGGCCTTGCCCACGACAACCGCGTCCGGCGCGGCGGCCGTCATGTCGAGCGTGCCGAGCAGCAGGTCGGACGCGCCGACGCCGCAATTGGACCCGACAGCCAGGGGCTGCTCGGACAATGTCGCCGTCACGCCGTGGATGTTGCCGGGCGCGAGTCCCATCATGGTCTTTCCAGCCGTGTCGAAGCTGGCGGTGAACGCGTAAGGCATGCCGACATTGATGGCAGCCTGGCCGGCGGCGACGATCTCCTGCGGGTCGCTCATGGTCTCGATCCAGATCACGTCCGCGCCGCCGTCCCTCAAGCCCCGCATCTGTTCCTCGAAAAAGGCCGTCGCCGTTTCCAGCGTCAGCGTCGCCGTCGGCATGGGCTCCAGCAACTCTCCGGTCGGCCCGACGGAACCCGCCACCACGACCGGACGGTCCGCCGCTTCCGCCACGCGGCCCGCAATCTCCGCGCCCGCCTTGTTCATCTCGTAGGTCTTGTCCTCCATCTGGTGCAGCTTCAGCCGCGGGGCATTGGCACCGAATGTATTGGTCAGGATGATGTCCGCGCCGGCACCCACGAATTGCCGGTGCAGCGTTTCCGGTTTTTCCGGTTCCGTGAGGTTCCAGATGTCCGGCGGGAAGCCCGGCTCCAGCCCCATATGCATGAAGTTGGTGCCCGTCGCGCCGTCCGCGAGAAGCAGCTGTTTGCGCTGCAGCAGGTCATATAAAGAAATTCGCATATCGTCGCCCATAGGCCGCTTGCGCGGCCAGCGCAAAGCCTTTACGCGCCCGCTCGTTCCGGTCGGCTCGTGTGAGCCGTGAATAGGGAACGGGGTTGAAATCCCCGACAGCGCCCGCTGCCGTGTTTGGCGAGGGGCTCTCCATCACGCCACTGCGGAAGCGGGAAGGCGGAGAGCACCATCAGAGCCATCAGTCGGAAGACCTGCCAGGACATGTCGCCAGCGCGCGCGGGCGGGGCCGACCGATGCGCATGGATGAGGGGTGATCATGCCCCTCGCTCAATGACGACTCCAGACTTGAACCGCGTGCGAAGGCAGCTTCGCGCGCACCGGAGACGTGTGATGAACAGACTGATTTTGGGAACGGCGATCGCTGCCGTGATGAGCGGCGACGCCTGGGCGCAGGTGCAGGCGGATTATTACGATGAAGTCTACAAAGGATGCGGAGTTCAGGAGTCAGACGATCCTGACCTGATTGTGGTCAAGAGCTGTCATTATCCAGTTTTTTCTCGCGAAGATACAGTGATCGTTACTGCTAATCGACTGGGAGCCGAGAGAACGTCCGACCTCACCGTCCCCGCATCCGTCCTCACCGAGACCGAGATCACCGACCGCTCGCCGCAATTCGTATCCGATCTGCTGCGCGCCCTGCCCGGCGTCGCCGTCAGCCAGTCCGGCTCCGGTGCCGCCCTGACGCAGATCCGCGTGCGCGGCGCGGAAGCCAATCAGGTGCTCGTGCTGATCGACGGAGTGGAAGTGGCGAACCCTTCTACTGGCGAATACGATCTCTCGGGCCTGCGCGCAGCCGACGTCGTCAAGGTCGAGTTCCTGCGCGGCGAGCAGTCCGCGCTCTACGGCTCGGACGCAGTGTCCGGCGTCATCTCCATCATCACGCGCGCGGGCGAGACCACGCAGCGCTACCGCGCGAGCATTGAGGCCGGGTCGCGCGACACGGGCGAGATCAATGTCGGCGCCGTCATCCCGGTCGCGGGCGCCGCGCTGTCGCTCAACGGCACGGTGTATACCAGCGAGGGTTATGACGTGTCGGGCCTCGGCGGCGAGCGCGACGGCGCGCGCGCCAAGTCGCTCAACATCGGCCTGAACGCGGTCGAGCTCGGCCCCGTCCGGTTCGACGCCAAATACGGCACGAGAGAAACGGTCTCGGACTATGACGAGGACTCGGATTTCAACG
>JAHDEU010000112.1 GCA_020628635.1 Hellea sp.
CGGGCGAGGCTGCTGCTGCGCGCCGCGTGTGCGTGCCGGGCCGCGAGCCGTCATGGGCGGGCGCTGCTGTTGCATTTGCGGTTGATGCATGCGGGGCGCTTGCGGGTGTTGAGCTTGCGGATGGGGCGCCGCGCGGCCGTCGAGCATGGGCTGGAACTGCGGAGCGCGCTGCATCTGCGGTGGCACGGGTTGCAGCGCGGCGCGGCCGCCCTGCTGCGCGCGGATCATGGCGCGCTGCTGCTCCAGCGACAGGCCGAGCTGTTTCGGTGCGGCTTGCGGATAGCTCGCGCCCTGGACGGGACGCCGCTGCGGCGCGGCCTCGCGGACGATGCGGCGGCCGGACGGCGCACGGGTGAACTGCGGGCGCGGTTTGGGCGCGGACGACGTACCGACGCGGATCGTGTTCGTGTTGCCCGTCATGACCTTGGGGTTCGACGCCAGTCCCGTCGAGCCCGTCCCACTGATGGAGATCGCGCTGGAGACCGGATCGCCCGGAACAGGAAGGAACTCGCAAATGCCGGGCGCGGCGGGTCCGGGCTTTACGTAGTTCCAGGCGCGGCACTGCGCGTCGCCCGCGCACTGCATGTCGCAGACACCGGCTTCAGGCGCGCTCGTCGTGCTGTAGGGCGTGCCGACGCGGTAGGTCCCCAGATCGGCCGCCATGGTCGGCGCAGCGATGAGTGCGAGGGCGAGTGAATAGAGTGCGGTGCGCATGGCCGTGTCCTTGCGATTCGAATGAACGCGACCACGGTGCGCCCGCTATGGTTTACGGCGCGTTAACTCTGTTCCACGGCGTGGCGGGCAATAGAGGCGAAGCTGTCCATCTCGAGGCTCGCGCCGCCCACCAGCGCGCCGCCGACCTCCGGCGTGGCAAGGATGTCCTGTGCATTGCCCGGCTTGACCGAACCGCCATAGAGAATGCGCGGACCGGGTCCGACGGCTTTGCGGATGGCAGCATGCATCTCCGCAATGTCCGCGATCTCCGCCACGCGGCCCGTGCCGATGGCCCAGATCGGTTCATAGGCGATATCGTAGTCGCCGCCCTCCGGCATGCTGGCGCACAACTGTTTGACCACGACCGCGCTCGCATCCCCGGCTTCGCGAACATCGAGGCTTTCGCCGACGCAGACGATGGGGCGGAGGCCGCAGGCGATGGCGCGCTCGGCTTTTGCCTTGATCACCGCGTCCGTCTCGCCGCCCGCGCGCCGCTCCGAATGGCCGACGATGACATAGCGCGCACCGAGCGCGGCGATCAGCTCCGCATCCGTCTCGCCCGTATGCGCGCCGGCCTCATCCGGCGAGCAGTCCTGCGCGCCAATCGCGACAGACGTGCCCTTTGCAGCTTCGCATAGCGCTCCAATAAGCGGCGCCGGCGGGCAGATCAGCAGCTCGGCCGCGTCCGACACGTCTGCCCTCGCCAGCTGCCCGACTTTGTCGGCCCAGCCGGGCATTCCGTTCATCTTCCAGTTCGCGGCAATCAGCTGTTTCATGGCATCCGTTTGCGCCGCCCCGGAGCTGAACGCAACCGCTTGCGGGGCCGTCCCGCCATGCTAGAGCGCGGCCATGAGCGACAGTGACGATATCTATGGCCGCCCCCAAGGCATGGGGGCGAAGATACGCAATGTGCTGGTGGGCGTGCTGGTCGGCATGCTCGTGCTGGCATTCGCGGTCTGGGGAATCGAGGATGTCTTCTCTCCCAACTCGTCCGGCGCGATCGTCAAGGTGGGCGAGAAAGAGGTCGGCCAGGCCGAGTTCCAGGAACGGTTCAACGACATGATGCGCGACTTCGCCGAGACCAACGGAGAGGGCCTGACCAACCAGCAGGCCTATGACCGCGGCATGCCTCAACAGCTCGTCCAGCAGCTCACGCGCGATCTCGCCATCGAGGCCGACGCCGAAGACCTCGGCGTGGACGTCAACAATCGCGACGTCGCGAAATACATCAACGAGATCGAAGCCTTCAAGAACCCGATCACCGGCGAGTTCGACGAGGACAGCTATCGCCGCCTGCTTGCGTCCAACCGCATAACGGAGCGCGAGTTCGAGAACGACGTGGTCAACCAACTGACCCAGCGCCAGACACTGCCCGCCGTCATGGGCGGCATCCAGGCACCGTCCGACTATGCCAAGCGCTACAACACCTTCGTCAACGAGATCCGCACGGGACGCGTACTGCGGCTGGACGAGAGCGTGCTGTCCGACATCCCGGAGCCGACTGAGGCCGAGATCGCGTCCTATGTCGCCGCCAATCGCGAGCGTTTCACCTCGCCCGAATACCGGCAGGCGCTCTTGATCCGGCTGGAGCCCGTGGACTTCGCGCTCGATGTGTCGGGGCTCGGCGCGGATGACGTCCGGCTGAACGAAGAAGACGAGCGCTACAAAGGCACGATCAGCGAAGAGGATGTGCGCAAGCGCTTCGACACGCTGGTATCCGCTGGCGAAATCGGCTCGGTCGAGACGCGCGACGTGACGCTGGTCAGCGCGACGAGCGAAGCGCAGGCCGCGTCCATCGCCAGCCGCATTGCGGGCGGAGAGACGGCGGCGGCCATCGCGGCGGAGATGGGCCTTCCCGCCCCCGACACATTCGAGGCCATCCGCCCAGACACGCTGTTCAACCCCGCATCCGACACGGCCGCATTCGAGCTGGAGCAGGGCGAAGCCAAGGCCGTCGCAACCGAGCTCGGCGGCTTTGAGGTCGTCGTGGTCGATGCGATCAACGCAGGCGAAGTGCCCGACTTCGACGCGGAACGCGACCGCCTGCGCCGCGACCTCGTATTGGGCGAAGCGCGCCGGAACATTTCCGCGTTCGAGAAGATTTTCGACGATGCGCTGCTCAACGGCCGCTCGATAGAGGAAATCGCGCAGAACAACGACGTGCCGCTGCAATCCCTGCCCATGCTCGACCGCAACGGTGTCACGCCGGACGGCATCCGCATGGAGGGCACCAACGCCATTCCCGGCATTGCGCGCGATCAGGCTTTGCTCAACGCGCTGTTCACCGCCGATATCGGCTATGAGTCCGACATCATCCCCACCAGTTCCGGCGGGCTGGCAGTCTTGCGCGTGATCGACACCATCGAGCCGGAACCGCAATCCATCGACGACGTCCGCGACCAGGTCGTGGCAGAATTGCGCGCCGACGCGGTCGAAGCCGCCCTCATAGAGCGCGGCCGCGAGATCGAGGGGCGCCTGCGCGCGGGCGAGGACATCGGCAGCGTTGCGTCCGAGCTGGGGCTGGAGGTGGAAGACCTGCTCATCCAGCGTGCGAACCCGCCGCGCCAGTTTTCCTCCGCCGTGCTGGTCGGCATGCTCGACGGCAAGGTCGGTGACACGGCGCGCGGGCGCGGCGTGGCGACAGGAACCTACGAAGTCGGCGTACTGGACAAGATCAGCTCGGGAACGGAGCGTCTCGGTGGCCGCCTGCTCGACACGATCCGCGAGCAGGTGTCGGAGCAGATCGCGCTCGACATCAGCACATCATACCAGAACGCAATCCTCGCAGACGAGGAATACACGGTGTTCGAAGACCAGCTCCGCAGCGTGCTCAGCTTGAACGACGACAGCTGATGCTTCCGCCGCTTGCTCCCCCGCGGGAGGAATTCCAGCCATCCGATCGGCCGCAATTGGTTACCGCGCGGATCATCAACGATATCGACACGCCCGTCAGCGCCTTCATCAAGGCGGCGCTGGGCAAGCCTTATGCCTTTCTGTTCGAAAGCGTGCAGGGCGGGGAGCAGCGCGGCCGGTTCTCCTTTTTCGGTTTCGACCCCGACCTGGTCTGGCGCTCCAATGGCGACGTGGCGGAGCTGTCGCGCGGCGAAGGCTTCGCACCAATGGAGGGCAGGCCGCTCGACGCCCTGCGTGCGCTGATCGCGGAAACCGAGTTCGAACTGCCCGACGGCTACCCGCCCATGACGGCGGGGCTGTTCGGCTATCTCGGCTACGACATGGTGCGGCAGGTCGAAGTGCTCGCCCAGACTAATCCGGACCCCATCGGCACGCCCGACGCCATCATGGTGCGTCCGCAGACCGTCTGCGTCTTCGATCAGGTTCTGCAGGAAATCATAATCGCCGCCCTCGTCCCGCCCGGCGGTGATTACGACAGCGCGGTAGCGCGCATTGAGGCGACCGTGCGCGATCTCGACGGCCCCGTACCGGCCAGCCCGAGCTCGACCGTGCAGGTGCCGGACGTCACGCCCGAACTCGGCACGGATCTACCCGCCTTCGCCGCGCGCGTGCAGACCGCACGCGACTATATACTCGCGGGCGACGTCTTCCAGGTCGTCATCGGGCAGAGGCTCTGCGCACCCATGGTCGCCAGCCCGTTCGCGCTCTACCGCGCGCTGCGGCGCATGAACCCCTCGCCTTTCCTCTACTACCTCGATTTCGAGGATCACCAGATCGTCGGCTCCAGCCCCGAAATCCTCGTGCGCCTGCGCGACGGCGTGGTCACGATCCGGCCCATTGCCGGGACACGGCCGCGCGGAAAGACGACGGCCGAAGACGTGGCAAACGAACGCGATCTGCTTGCCGATCCCAAGGAATGCGCGGAACATCTCATGCTGCTCGACCTGGGCCGCAACGATGTCGGCCGCGTCGCCAAGGCGGGCACGATCCGCGTGACCGAGCGGTTCATCGTGGAGCGCTACAGCCACGTCATGCACATCGTCTCCAATGTCGAAGGCGACATCCAGGACGGGCTCGACTGCATCGACGCGCTCATGGCGGGCTTCCCGGCCGGCACCGTGTCCGGTGCGCCGAAAGTCCGCGCCATGGAGATCATCGACGAGCTGGAAGACGAAAAGCGCGGCATCTATGCCGGCGCGGTCGGCTATATCAGCGCCAATGGCGACATGGACACGGCCATCGCGCTACGGACGGGGATCGTGAAAGACGGCACGCTGCATGTGCGCGCGGGCGCCGGGATCGTGCTGGACTCCGTCGAGGAGAGCGAGTGGATGGAAACGCGGCACAAGGCGGCGGCGGTGTTCCGGGCTGCCGAGCAGAGCGTGCGGTTTGATCGGAATTAGGGAGGGCGCGCTGACGCGCGGCTTATATGTTCTGTCCCCCTCCACCACCGCTGCGCGGCGGTCCCCCTCCCCCTTGCGGGGGAGGAACTTGGTGTAGTGCGGTTTCTCTTATTCAGTTCCTCCCCCGCGAGGGGGAGGTGGGCAGTCGCGCGCCAGCGCGCTGGTCGGAGGGGGACAATAGCATCAGCCGCGCGCAGCGCGTCCTTCTATGGCCGCGTATAAAAACCATCCCGCTCATACGCCCCAACCCGCTTGCGCCCTATCGCCGGACCCATCGCGCCCAGCGCAAGCCCAACCTTCCGCCCTGTCCCCGCCCCGACGCGGCGCTCCCAAGCCTCCGGTCCGCCTGCGCGCAGCACCTCGCCGATCTCGCGATACACCTTCAGCGCCGCCGTGATCGCCCAGGCACATCGGAACGGCAGCTCGCGGATTCCGACGCGGGCCGACGCATAATAGCCCTCCGCCACATCCAGCAGCTCGACCGCCGCCGCGTGGGCTGCGGGCCAATTCTCCCGCTTGGCAAGTTCGGCAGCGTCAGTCGGAGCGCCGTGCTTCTCCAGCAGCGCGCTCGGCATGAAGACGCGGTCCGCGCGCGCATCGTCGATCACGTCGCGCGCGATATTCGTCAGCTGGAAGGCCAGCCCCAGATCACTCGCGCGGTCCAGCGTCGCGTCGTCGCGCACGCCCATGATGTGCGCCATCATCACGCCGACGACGCCCGCAACGTGGTAACTGTAGTCGAGGACATCATCGACGGTCTCGTAGACGCGTTCGTCAACGTCCATCTGGAAACCGTCGAGATGCTCGACCGCGTGGCGGTGTGGGATGGCGTGGCGCGCGAACACCTGGGCCATGCCGGCGAATCGCGGGTCGTCGCTGCTGCCACCGAGCGCGGTCGCGGTTTCTGCGCGCAAGGTCGCCAGCCGCTCCGCCTGTCCGACGCGGTAGTCGGTGATCTGCCCGTGGCCCATCTCCTGCCCGTCCACGACGTCGTCGCAGAGGCGGCACCAGGCGTAGAGCATGGAGGCGTCGTCCCGCAGCGCGGGCGGCAGGACGCGGCTGGCGAGCGCAAAGCTCTTGCTGCCCGCCTTGATCGAGGCGCGGCCCTGTTCGGCCAGGGAGGTCACGTGCGGCCTAAGCCGTCTCGCCGCGCAGGCGCGCCCGGGCGCGGTCTGCCCCCATCAGCGACAGGATCGGACCCAGCTGCGGTCCGTGATCGCGCCCCGTCAGTGCCAGTCGCAGCGGCATGAACAGGCGCTTGCCCTTGCGGTCGGTATTGTCCTTGAGCTTGCGCACCAGCTCCGACCAGTCGGCATCGTCGCCCAACAACTCCGCCGCCGTGTCGCAAAACGGCTTGTCCTCCGCGCTGATCGTCCCGGCCAGCGGCGCGTAGATGGTCGCGTTCCATCCGGCCGCATCGTCCACCACTTCGACATTGTCGCGGATGGCGAGCCAGAAGGCCTCGCCGCCATGCACGCCGAGCGCGTCCAGTCGTTCCTTGACGGCGGCGTAAGGCGTTTCGTGCAGGATCTTGGCGTTGAGCATGCGCAGCTCGTCGTCATCGAACCGCGCAGGCGAGCGGGCGATCTTGTCGAAGCTGAACTCCTCGGCCAGCTGGCGGATGGTGTGGCGTTCCTCGACCGGATCGCTCGTCCCGATCTTGGCTAGCAGGGACAGGATGGCCATGGGCTCATAGCCCGCCTCGCGCAGCTGGCGCATGGACAGGCCGTCGAGCCGTTTGGAGAGCTTGCCGCCCTCCTTGTCGACAAGCAGTGGCGTGTGGGCGAACTTTGGCTCCGTGCCGCCGAGCGCGCGGAAGATCTCGATCTGCGCGCCGGAATTGGTGACGTGGTCCTCGCCGCGGATGACATGGGTGATCCTCGCGTCGATATCGTCCACCACGGAGGGCAGCGTGTAGAGATAGGAGCCGTCGCCGCGGATCAGCACGGGGTCGGAAATGC
>JAHDEU010000113.1 GCA_020628635.1 Hellea sp.
TACGCCCGAGCGCAAGGCCCAGAGATGGCCGCTCATGGTCGCGGAAGCGCGTCGTGACCTGCCGCTTGGCAAAGCCCGACAGCCACCAGAAGAAGAGCAGCACGACCAGCGCCACCACGATGTTGGGCAGCATGGTGACGAGCCCGTCGATCCAGCTGTCCAGCCGCTCCACGGCGGCCTGGGGCGAGAGGTCGATCTCGCCCGTTTTGTCCACGCCGGGCGTCTCTGCCTCCGGCTCTGCGGTCTGGTCCTGCATGCTATCCCCTCCCCTTTTTCGGCTACGCTTTGGAGACTTCGCTGTGCGATTTCAGCACGCGGTCGCCGTCACTCTGCTCGATCATGTAGGCGGGCTCGTCGGAACTGGCATCGCGCGTGATCTCGCTGCCCTTGATGGTGCGCGTGACTTTTTCGGTGAAGCTCTCGGTCACTTCGCCGGTCGCCGATCCGCTGCCCCACTCCCAGCTGACTTTGGTGCCGACATTATAGGCTTTGGACATGGTGGGCTCTCCACGAAAGGATTCGGTTCGCGTCAGGAACGAACAGCCTCCGCTCCTGTTCCGAAAAGCAAGGGTGGGCAGGCAATGCGGACGCCACGGCGAAATCGCCGAGACGCGGCGGAACCGGTCAGGAGATTCGCGCATTGGATTGGATGAAAGGTCTGGTTTCAATGCTTCGTTTACTCTTCTGCTCCGCCGCCCTCCTGCCCATCGCGATCATCCCCTGGATGAACTCCGATGCCGGCACGATCGCCACGGCGACATCCGGCAACTATGACCAGCTCAGCTATGCCGAGGCCATCCGCGCCCCCGCCATCGACGCGCTGGAAGCCTGCGAGGCGAGCGACCTGCCCGTCTTCTTCCATGACGGGCTGGTGACGAGCCACTCCGCCGAATACATCCAGCGCGGCCTGCGCACGGCAGCCGAATGCGGTGGCTACGACATGACCATCGTGCCGGTCCTCCCCGAGGAGGCCGATGGCGACGAGCGCGCGGAATCGGTCGCCCGCACCGCCGAGCTGCGCGAGCTGGTTCGCCTGTCGGACGAAACGGGAGCCGACCTGTCGGTCGCCAAGACAATGGAAAGCGACGACGTGCCGACGCTCTACATCAATGGCCGCTCCGCCTTTCTGCGCATCGAGCCTGTGCCCGCTCAGTAGGCTGAGCCTCCACTCCAGAACGACAAAAGGCTGCCGGTTGGCAGCCTTTTTCCTTGCGCGGTCCGCAGTCGTCTATTCGTGGAAGAACAGCGCCTGCGAGATCGCGGCCTTCACATTCTCCGGGTTGAACGGCTTGGAGATCAGATAGGCGGGTTCCGGCTTGTCGCCGGTCAGCAGCCGTTCCGGGAAGGCCGTGATGAAGATCACCGGCACATCATATTCGCCAAGAATATCGTCCACCGCGTCGATGCCGGAAGAGCCATCCGCCAGCTGGATGTCCGCCAGCACGATGCCGGGCCGCTTGTGCTTGGCCATGGCAACGGCTTCGGTCTGCGTCGCGGCAATGCCGTCCACACTGTGGCCCAGCGACGCAACCAGCTCCTCGATATCGGCCGCGATGATCGGCTCGTCCTCGATGATCAGCACATTGGTGCGCAATTCCTTCTCGATGTCGGCCTCGGCCTGGGCGAGCAGGGCCTTGGCTTCCCCGACGTCCACATCCATGACCTGCGCGATGTCCTGCACGGTCAGCCCTTCCAGCGCGGAAAGCAGGAAAGCCTGGCGCGAGACCGGGGTCAGGCGGCGGATACGATCGGCGGGCGTCTCGGTACCCTCATCTGGGCCTTCCAGCTGCGCGCCAGACGTGTTCCAGATGCCGAGGAACATGCGGTAGAGCGCGGTGCGAGGGGCCATGTCCCCGGAAATGGTCACATCGCCAGCAACGAGCGCTTCCAGCGCGGTGCGGACATAGCGGTCGCCGTCCTGTTGGCTGCCCGTCAGCGCGCGGGAGAACCGGCGCAGATAAGGCAGGAACGGCGCATAGGTATCGACTAGACTCACTTCAATCTTCCCCTTTTCAGGCGCGCTGTTCCAGACAAGGCTGCGCGGCTGCCACATGTGATGCACCGCTCATGGTGCTGCAAGCTATTTAAACCAGTTGGAACCTTATTGGTTCCCCGGAGTATGCAATGTCACGCAAATCGCTTCGCGCGCCCCCGTCCGGGCGCGCCTGTCAGCGCTTGCAGGGGAAAGGACGCACCACTCGATGACTGACAAAAAAGCCAAGACCGATTTCGGGGCCAAGCCGCTGCCTGACAAGATCGGCTCCAGCTTGCGCAAGCTCTATGACGAAGTCCTCTCCGAGGACGTGCCAGACGATTTCCTCAACCTGCTCCGCAAGGCGGACGAGAATACGCGCGGGGCTCCCAAATGACCGCTCCCGCCACCGAGGCGCCCGAAGAAGAGCGCCCGGTCCTCGACGAGGACCAGTTCCGCGACGATCTCACCGCGCTCATCCCGCACCTGCGCGCCTTTTCGCGTTCGCTCTGCGGCAATGCGACCCTCGCCGACGACGTGGCGCAGGACGCACTGCTCAAGGCATGGAATGCGCGCGACAAGTTCAAGCCGGGGAGCAATCTCAAGGCGTGGACCTTCACCATACTGCGCAACCAGTTCTACTCCATCAAGCGCCGCTCCTGGCGGGCGACGTCGCTAGAGCCCGAAGTGGCCGAGCAGACCATTGTCGCCAATTCCGATCCCGAGCAGTCGGTGCACCTCAACGAGCTGCGCCGCGGCCTCGACATGCTCAAGGACGACCAGCGCGAAGCCCTGATCCTGGTCGGTGCGACCGGCCTGTCCTATGAGGAAGCGGCCGCGATCTGCGACTGCGCCGTCGGCACCATCAAGAGCCGCGTGTCCCGCGCGCGCAAGGCGCTCGAAGTCATCATGGCGTCCGGCCGCTTCGACACCGGCCCCGACGGCGTGCGCGCGCTCGACGCGATGAGCACGATCCTGCAGGAAGCGGACGATCTGGCGGGGAAGTCTTCGTCCTGATCGGTTTGGTGCGGTGACGCGCACCACGTCCCTTGCCGAGGCCCCTGCTCATGCCGACCGCATATCGCTGCGGTCGGCCAATGCACTTTTAGCCCACAGCAATTTTTCTGTTTCACTGTGATGTGACTGACAAATCCCGCGCCTGCGCGTTAGTGTCACGCAACCGTTACGGTGCCCGGACGCTATACCCCCATGCCTGACTGCATTTCCATATCCAGCACGAGTGCTGCCGCGCCAGAGCGCGCGTAGCGACACGTGACCGCGCCAGCTGATAACGCCGCCCCTGCGCACGCCCCTGCCCCCGAAGGCGACTGGTGGAAGCAGATGCGCGTGCGCTTCGGCCTGCTGCTGGCATTGGCCCTGCTGCCTTGGCTGCTCTTCACCGCGCTGGGCACCTATTCCGACAATACGAGAGACCGGCTGTCGCAATCGCGCACGCTGGACCTGATCGCGCGAAACAGCGTGCGCGAGATCGAGCTGCTGCTCGAGACCGGTCGCCTCGCGCTCGACGCCGCGCCGCGCCTGATCGACACGGAAGGCTGCGAAGGCGCGGGCGAGGCGCTGCTCGACCGGTTGGACGTCTATGCCGGCCTGATAGTGCGGGACGCGGACGGTGCCATCACCTGCCAAGACCCCGAAAGCCGGGTGCGCATCCGCATGGACCTGCCGCCGCTGGGAACGGATGACATCGCCGTCAGCGGCGCGCGCGCGCGCTTCGACGACCGTGACGCCGATCTGGTGCTGCTCAACCATTACGACCGCTCGGACGGCGCGACCTACACGCTGATCCTGCCTGACACGCTGGGGCTCAGGGCCATGCTGGACGCGACCATGGGCGAGAGCTCCGACATCACCATCGTCAGCACGGACAACACGCCCGTGCTCGGCCGTCCGCGCGCCCTGCCCCGCACGGTGCGTGCCTCGCTGACCTCCCAGGCCGCCGAGGTCGGCAATGACGGCGCGATCCAGTTCCGCAACCTGACGGATGAGGGCGGGCGCGAACGCCGGCTCGCCGTGACCTATATCAGCGATCTCGACCTGCTGGTCGCGGTGGGCAGACCGGGCGGCACCTCCGACACATTCATCGACCGCTACGGACCGCTCCTGCTGCCGCTGCTCGCCTGGGTGGTGGGCTTCTGCATGATCTGGTGGGGCACGCAGACCATGCTGCTGCGCCCCATCGCGCGCGTGCGCGGGGCCGCGCGCGCCTATGCCGACGGCCAGCTGGATTCTCGCGTGGAGCTGTCCGACGCCGCTGCCGGGGAGATGCAGGGCCTCGCCTCGACCTTCAACCGCATGGCGTCGGAGCTGCAGGACCGCAATTCCCGCATCGACGACAATTTAGACGAGAAAGACACGCTGCTGCGCGAGATCCACCACCGGGTGAAGAACAATCTCCAGATCATCATCAGCCTGCTCAACATGCAGGAGCGCAAGGTGGAGAGCGAGGAGGCGATCAACGCCGTGGTCGAGACCCGTGCGCGCATCAACGCCATCGCCATCGTCCACCGCGGCCTCTACGAGAGCAAGGACCTGCGCGGCGTGGAAGTGAGGCCGTTCGTGGACCGCCTGATCAGCTCGCTGCAGACCAGCCTCGGCACGTCGGAACGCGGCGTGTCGCTTACGCACAGTGTCGAGCCCGCCACGCTGACGGCCGACAGCGCTATCCCGGTTGCGCTGTTCATCGTGGAAGCCGTCGGCAACGCCGTCAATCACGGAGTTGAACGCGGTGGTTCCGTCAGTGTCACCATCGAGCGCGACCCCAGCGGCGGGCTCGTCATCACGGTGGCCGACGACGGCCACGGCATCCAGGACCCCGCCGCCATGAAAGGCATCGGCACCCGCCTCATGCGCGGCTTCGCCCGGCAACTCGGCGGCACGCTCGACTTCTCCGACAACGCACCCGGCCTGCGCGCGACCCTGCGCATGCCGGAGGAAGCGACGGATGACGCGCCGTTCCAGGTGAGCCGGCGGGGGTGATGCACTGATCGCCTCACCCGTGAGGTAGCCTTGGCGCGCCCTGCTACGCCCCTACCGCTCCCGCATGAAGAACAGCTGCACATATTGCGCATAGGGCACGGCGGCCGTCATCTTCCAACCCTGCGCGCCGAGCAGGTTCAATTCCGACTCGTGCTCCGCGCTCCGCTTCGCCGGATCGGCGGACCAGGCGGAGAGCTTGATCGTCTGGATCTTGTATTCGTAGCGCATGTCAGTTCTCCTTCTTGTCAGCGTCGTCCTCACCGCCCGGCAATCGCCCGCTGCGCCGCAGCGCATCGCGCAGGACGTATTCAATCTGGGCGTTGAGCGAGCGCAGCTCGTCATCCGACCAGCGGCGCATCGCGTCGAGGACCTCCGCGCCGATGCGCAGAGGGTAGGACTTCTTGGTTTGTTTCTGTGAACCCGGCACGACCTAGTAGAGCGAGCCGGTGTTCACGACCGGTTGTGTCGCCTTGTCCGAGCACAGCACGACCAGGAGGTTGGACACCATGGCGGCGCGGCGTTCGGGGTCGAGGTCGATGATGTTCTTGGACTTCAGCTCGGCGAGCGCGTCCTCGACCATGCCGACGGCACCTTCCACAATCTGCTTGCGTGCGGCGATGATGGCACCCGCCTGCTGGCGCTGCAGCATGGCGCCCGCGATCTCCGGGCTATAGGCGAGATGGCTGATACGGCTCTCGATCACGCGGATCCCGGCGCGCGCGAGTCGGTCCTGGATCTCGGCGGCAAGGCGCTCGCTGATCTCGTCGGGATGGCTGCGCAAGCTGACCGTGAGTTCGGTATTGGGCTCGTAGGGGAAGCTGCCTGCCATGGCACGAATGGCGGCCTCGCTCTGGATTTGCACGAAGCTCTCATAGTCATCGACATTGAATACGGCTTCGGCGGAGTCGGACACTTCCCACACGGTGATGGCCGCAATCTCGATGGGGCTGCCGTCGAGCTCATTGACCTTCAGCTTGCCGCTCTCGAAGTTGCGCACCCGCTTGGAGACCTTGCGCTTGGAGTAGAACGGATTGTTCCAGCGCAGGCCGGTGTGGTCGACTGTTCCGACATATTTGCCGAACAGCGACAGCACGGCGGATTGGTTGGGTGCGACGGTGTAGAGGCCCACGAGCAGGATGACGGACGCAATGGCGATCAGCATGCCCAGCGGTCCGGGAATGATATCCTGGAAGGCCGCGAATAACGCTCCGCCCGCCACAACCAGACTGCCCAACAGAAAGGGAATGCCCGGCAGGCTCCCCGTGTCTTTTTCCATGATATCCGACATGCTCTCTCCTTTTTGGTATCATTTACATATCACAAATATTGTTTTTCAATAAGGAATGCAAGGGAGAGGCGTTCGATTTCAGCTCAGCGAAGCACGTCCTCCAGAAAATCGGCCTGAATCCGCTCGTAGTAGAGGCGGTTGTTCAGCTTCCTCCAGCCGTGTCCCTCGTCCGGAATGCGGACGTAGTCGGCGCGGATGCCGTTCTCCCGCAGGGCGCGGACCATGATCTCCGTCTCCGCTATGTCGATGCGCGGGTCCATCGCGCCGTGGGAGTAGAGCACGGGCACGCGGATATTGTCGGCCTTGGCGACCGGGCTGATCGAGGCGTGGAAGGCGCGGACCTCTGGATCGGAGATGTCGCCATATTCGATGATGTCGGACGCCTTGAGCGCTGGGCTCGCCACTTCCAGCGCGGTCACCCAATCGCCGACGCCGAATAGCGAGACGCCCGCATCGAACGCGTCTGGATATTCGGCCAGCACGGCGTTGACGACATAGCCGCCATAGGAGCCGCCCATGACGGCAGCGCGCGACGTGTCCACGCGGCCGTCCTCTTCCAGCCAAGCCAGCATGTCCACCAGATCGCGAACGCTATCGGTCCGCTTTCGCTGATCGTCCAGCGTGGTGTAGGTGCGCCCGAACCCGGTCGAGCCGCGCACATTGGGCTGGAACACGGCGATGCCGCGCGACAGCAGATATTGTGCAGTGGCGTT
>JAHDEU010000114.1 GCA_020628635.1 Hellea sp.
CTCATAAGGCGGGGTTCCAGCTGCGCTGGACGGTCCTCCTGCGTCGGACGCTAACAGAAACACCACGACTGCCCCTACGGCTTCGCCTTCGGAGCGGGTGTTTCTGTTGTGGCGAAGGGAGCGCTACACCCCGACCTGGGCTCTGTGCATCATCATCGCATCCGCCAGCGCACAGGCCAGCATCGCCTCCGCCACGGGAACCGCGCGGATGCCGACGCAGGGATCGTGGCGGCCCTTGGTCACGACATCGACTTCCTCGCCGCGCGCATTCACCGACCGTGTCGGGGTGAGCATGGAGCTTGTCGGTTTGATGGCGAGGCGGGCGGTGATCGTGTTGCCATTACTGATTCCGCCCTGGATTCCGCCGGAATGGTTGGCGAGGAAGGCGGGGAGGCCGTCCTCGCCCAACCGCATCTCGTCCGCCATGTCCGTGCCCTTGCTGCGTCCCGCCGCGAACCCTGCGCCGATCTCCACGCCCTTGGCCGCGTTGATGGTCATCAGCCCGGCGGCGATCTCGGAATCCAGCTTGGCATAGACCGGCGCGCCCCATCCGGCGGGCACGCCGTCTGCGTGAACCTCGATGACCGCGCCGACCGAATTGCCGTCCTTGCGCACGCCGTCGAGATAGCCCTCCCACGCTTTCGCGGCCCTCGCATCCGGGCACCAGAACGGGTTGTTGGCGCACTCGCTCCAGTCCCAGTTGGCGCGGTCGATCTCCATCTCGCCGATGGAGATGACGGCGCCGCGAATGGTCACGCCGTCGATGATCCTGCGCGCAATGGCCCCGGCGGCGACGCGGTTGGCGGTCTCGCGCGCGCTGCTACGGCCGCCGCCGCGGTAGTCGCGGTGGCCGTATTTGGCGTCGTAAGTGTAGTCGGCGTGACCCGGCCGGTAGCGGTCACGGATCTCGGAATAGTCGCGCGAGCGCTGGTCCACATTCTCGATCATCAGGCTGATCGGGGTTCCGGTGGTCAGCCCCTCGAACACGCCGGACAGGATGCGCACCGCGTCGGGCTCGCGGCGCTGGGTCACAAACCGCGACGTGCCGGGGCGGCGGGCGTCGAGAAAGGGCTGAATGTCGGACTCTGACAGCGCAATGCGCGGCGGGCAGCCATCGACCACGCAGCCAATGGCGGGGCCGTGCGACTCGCCCCAGGTCGTGACGCGGAACAGTCGGCCATAGGTGTTGAAAGACATGGCGCGCGCTTAAAGGACTGAACTGGTATGGGGAAGGGGAGCTGCGCTAGGAGAGGGCATGGAAACGACGACACATCACGGCGCCTGCCATTGCGGCGCGGTGCGGTTCTCCTTCACCGCGCCCTCCGTCGTAACCGTGACGGATTGCAACTGTTCGCTCTGCGCCATGACGGCCTACCAGCATGTGTTCGTCGAAGACGCGGACCTCAACTTCCAGCAGGGCCGCGACCATCTCACATCCTACCGGTTCGGCACCCTGACGGCGGACCACCTGTTCTGCCGGACCTGCGGGATCAAGCCGCTCTACCGCCCGCGCTCCCATCCCGGCGCGTGGAGCGTGAATGCGCGCTGCGTGCCGAGCCTGGAGGTGGGCGAGCGCATCGCATTCGACGGCCAGAACTGGGAGCGGAGTATAGATGGGCTCCACGACGCGCTGGACGAGTAGCCTCGCGCTGCCTAGCAAGCAGCCATGCGTATTTTCCTGATCGTTCTTGCTTTCCTGATTGCGGGCTGCACCGCCCAGACCAACGGCTCCACCAACGGCGACCCGACCGCCGGCATGGAGGCGCGGGACGGGTTCCTGTCGCTCTATGTCGGGGCGAATGATGGCCGCGTTTTGGCGCGACTGCCGGAGGCGGGTGAGGACGGAATCATGCTGTCCGCCATCCACTCCGCGCGGCTCACAGCCGGGCTCGGCAGCAATCCGGTCGGGCTGGACCGGGGCTGGGGCGAGAGCGGGCGCGTGGTGGACTTCCGCCGCCGCGGCGACCGGGTGATCCTGGAGGAGCGCAACCTGCGCTACCGCGCGAGCTCGGACAATGCGCTGGAGCGGCGCGCCGTGGCGGAAAGCTTCGCGCCGAGCTTCATTGCTAGCTTCGAGGTCGAGGACGGCCTGATCGACATGACCGACTTTCTGACGTCCGACGCGCTGGGGCTGGTGCAGTATCTGAAGGACGCGGAGCAGGGGAGCTTCAGCCTGGCAGCGGACCGCACGCTGGTCGATGCGGACAACGTCTTCAGCTTCCCGGACAATGCCGAGTTCGACGTCTTTTTCACGCTGGAAAGCGCCGACCCGGGGCGCGAGGTCGCGACGACCGCCGCCAATGGCCGGACCGCCACGCTGGTCGTCCACCACAGCTTTGTGAGGCTGCCGGATGATGGCTACACGCCGCTGGAAGCGGACCCGCGCAGCGGCGCGATCGAGATCGTGCATTACGACTACAGCGCGCCGCTCTCCGCCCCGATCGAAAAACGGCTCGCCGTGCGCCACCGCATCACGGACGAACCCATCACCTACTATATCGACGGCGGCGCGCCCGAGCCGATCCGCAGCGCACTGGTCGAAGGCGCGCAGTGGTGGGCTGATGGTTTCGCGGCCGCCGGAAAGCCCGGCGCATACCGCGTGGCCGTGCTGCCCGAAGACGCCCACCCGCTCGATGTGCGCTACAATGTGGTGCAGTGGGTCCACCGGCAGACGCGCGGCTGGTCCTATGGCGGCGGGGTGGTCGATCCGCGCACGGGCGAACGGCTGAAGGGCCATGTCAATCTCGGGTCCTTGCGCGTGCGGCAGGACCGGATGATCTTCGAAGGTCTGCTGGGCGCGGACAAGACCGACAGCGGCGAGGCGGACGATCCGGTGCAGCTGGCACTCCAGCGCATCCGCCAGCTCTCCGCGCACGAGGTCGGACACAGCTTGGGCTTTGCACATAATTTCGGCGCGAGCTCGGACGGCAAGGCCAGCGTGATGGACTACCCCGCGCCGGATGTCAGGATGGGCGAAGACGGGCTGGACCTGTCGGAGGTCTACGGCGTCGGGCTGGGCGAATGGGACCTCGTCACGGCCGACTGGCTTTACGGCGACCACAGCGCGGCCGAGCGCGAGGCCATCCTGCGTGACGCCAAGGCGCGCGGCCTGTCCTATGTCGCCGACCGCGACGGGCGCGGTGTCGGCACGGCCAATCCCGAAGGCTCCGTCTGGGACAACGGCTCCGATCCCGTGGAAACCCTGCGCGATGTCATGGCGGTGCGCGCCTATGCGCTGGAGCGCTTCGGGCCGGACAACCTGCCAGCGGGCCGCCCGCAGTCAGATCTCAACGCCGCCATCGTGCCGATATATCTCTACCACCGCTACCAGACGGCCGCCGCCGCCAAGCTGATCGGCGGGATGAGCTTCGACTACGGACCAACCGGCGAAGCGGACGCCGCGCAGATCGTCTCGCCTGAGCGCCAGCGCGACGCGCTCTCCGCCGTGCTGTCCACACTGGATCCCGAAGCGCTCGACCTGTCCGACGCGGTCCTGAGCCGCCTCACGCCGCGCCTCGGCAGCTTCTCGTTTGCCGACAGCGACCGGGAGCTGTTCCGCAGCACGGCCGCACCCGCTTTCGATGTGGTCGCGGCTGCCGACACGGCATCCTCGCTGACATTCGGTGCGCTGCTCCACCCGCAACGCGCCGCGCGGCTGGTCGAGTTCAACCGCCGCGACGCCGCCAACCCGTCGCTGGACGATGTGTTGGAAACCACCCGCCGCCAGGTTCTGCGTCCCGCCAGCGGACGCCGCGCCGAGATCGCGCAGGCCGTCAGAACGCGCTACGCCTATGCGCTGATGGACCTCTCGAGCAACGCGCAGGCCACGCCGGTCGTGCGCGCCCATGCGGAAACCGAGCTCGGCACACTCTCCCGCGCCCTGTCGCGCAGCAACCGTGCGGAGAATGTCTGGCTCTCCCGCGAGATCACGCGCTTCCTCGACCGGCCCGCCAGCGCGTCCGCGCCCGTCGTGCCCGCACCCGCCCTGCCGCCGGGCAGCCCGATCGGCAGCGATTGCTTTCACTGCGACTAGGGCGGCGCGCAGGCGAGGGAACGCGGGCGGCCATTGCGCGCTTTGCTCCCATGACACGCTGCGCCGCCCTTCCGCTTCTCCTGTTGCTCTCCGCCTGCGCAACCGCGCCCCGTCCCGCGCCGCCACTCCCGGCGGATGCCGATGTGTCGGCGGGCAGTTCCGCGCTCGGCTTCGACCTGCTCGCGCTGGAGCCAAAGGACGAGACCGCGCTGTTCTCTCCGGTCTCTATCTCGACCGCCTTCGGCCTGGTCTATCTCGGCAGTCGCGGGCGGACGCAGGCCCAGCTGCGCGAGACCTTGCGCTTCGGGCCCGAAACGGATGAGTTCGCGCGCGCGCTCGGCGGGCTGCAGCGCCGCGTGGAGCGCGATACCGGCCGGACCGTCGTCAATGTCGAGAATGCCGTCTTCAAGGCCGCGCAGCTGACCTACCAACCGGGCTACGCCGCACGCGCAGGCGCCTATGACGCGACTTTCCGCGATCTGGATTTCTGCGGCGATGCCGAAGGCGCGACGGACACTATCAATAGCTGGGTGTCAGGTGCAACCAATGGCCTGATCGAAACGGTCTATGACGAACCGCTGAACATCCGGACGACGGATGTGCTGGTCAACACGATCTATCTGCGCGCGCCGTGGTCGGTGCCCATGAATGAGGGCGAGATGGAATTCACCGGACCGGCGGGTCGGCTCACCGTGCCCAGCGTGTCCGAACTGGCCAGCTTCCGGCGCCTCGACCGGCCTGGTTTCGATGCCATCGCCTTGCGCTTCGAGGATCCGGAGCTGGAAGCGATCGTCGTTCTGCCGGACCGTGGGCAGTCCGTCGACGCGATCGAGCTAGCCCTGGCGGAGAGCGGGCTGCCGAAGCTGCTCGAAGACATTGCCGCGGCAGAGTTCACGCGATCCGCGGTGGAGCTGCCGAAACTGTCGATTTCCGGGTCGTACAGGCTGAAGGACAAATTCATCGCACTTGGCGCCACGGACCCGTTCGATCAATACACCGCGGATTTCGGCGGCCGACTGGCCCCGACAGCGCTCTGCAATGGGGGCGGCGCCGTCTTCATCAACCAGGTCATTCACAAGACCGTGCTGGACCTCGACGAGATCGGCGTGGAAGCGGCCGCCGTCACGGCGATCGACAGCATTGTCCCCGTCAGCGCTGTGCAGCGCCCCGATCCGGTGCCTTTCATCGTGGACCGCCCGTTCATTCTGGTCATCACCCACGCACCGAGCGGAGCCCCGCTCTTTATCGCGCGCGTGACCGATCCCGGCGAAGTGGACGGATAGCCGCGCCGGCGTTAGGGGGCGCGTCATGAAAAAAAGCTTTCAACTCCTCGGCGGTCTCGGCGACATCGCGGCCGAATACGACGCCATTTTCTGCGACATCTGGGGCGTGGTGCATAATGGCCGCCGACCGCATTTCGCGGCCTGCGGCGCGCTGGAACGCTACCGCGAACAGGTCGGCCCGGTCGTGCTGATGAGCAACAGCTCGCGCCCCAGCGCGACCATTCCGGAAAGCTTCGCTGACATCGAAATGCCGGACGGCTTTTTCGACGCCATCGTCACGAGCGGAGACGCGGTGGTCAACGAGCTGGCCCGCCGCTCGCCCGGTCCGGCCTTTCTCATCATACCCGAAGGTCCGGGCAGCGAGGACGACGCCACGCTGTTCGACCAGATCCCGATGAATTTCGCCGACATGGACGATGCCGATTTCGCCATCTGCACCGGGCTCTATGCGGATGAGGACGAGGTGCGCAGCTATAACGGCATATTGCGCGACCTCGTGGAGCGCGACATGCCGATGGTCTGCACCAATCCCGATGTGCGCGTGAAGGTGGACGGGCAGGTGCTGTACTGCTCCGGCGCGCTGGCGCAGAACTATGAGCGCATGGGCGGCGAGGTCATCTATGGCGGCAAGCCGCACAGACCGATCTACCGCCTCGGCCGCGCCTGGCTGGAACAGGTCATGGGCTATGTGCCCGAGCGCATCCTGATGATCGGCGACAATCTGTTCACCGACGTGCTGGGCGCGCAAAAGGAGGGGCTGGACTGCCTGTTCATCCAGGACGGGCTGTATGGCAGCACAGAGGCCCGCTTCCGCGCGCTGTGCGAGGAGCACGGCGTGGCCGCGCGCTACCAGCTCCCCGAACTCGCCTGGTAGGTTAGGTCGTGTGCCCATAAATGGGACGGATTTTGAACGACCCCACTCTTGCCTATCAGGGGCGGGGCGGCATTTGGGCGCTCCGTGGACGTCGTTGCGGCTTTTGCCAAGGCCAAAGCATTGCCTGCAAGCCGCGCCCACTCTTGCAGGTATCTGGCACGAAACGCCCCAAAGCCGTCAAAACCGGCCCCATCTATGGGTACACGACCTAGATTAATCGTCGCGCCGCCGCGCCGCCCCTGCTAGTTCCAGCCCATGAGCGACGTGAAATACTATCTGGACGACCTGAAGCCGGGCATGCGGGCGGAAACCAAAGCCGTCATCACCGGCGAGATGATCGACACATTCGGCGACATCACCGGCGACCACAACCCGATCCACATGGACGACGCGGCCGCGCGCGCCGCCGGGTTCGAGGGCCGCATCGCGCATGGCGCGCTGTCGGCCAGCTTCATCTCCGCCGTGCTGGGCAACGACCTGCCGGGGCCGGGCGCGGTGTTCGTGGAACTCAACCTGCGCTTCCGCAAGCCCGTGCTGATCGGCGCCGAAGTGACCGCCGTGGCCGTGGTTGACGAGATCAACGAACGCACCGGCCGCGTGAAGATGAAGTGCCATTGCGAAGTGGACGGGGTGAAGGTCTGCCGCGGTGATGCGGGCGTGTTCGTGAAGAAGCGGCCGGAATAGAGACCACCCTGCGGACATCCTTACCTGATGCGCACCTTCACCCGCTATACCGACCTCCCCGACACCGCCCGCGGCGC
>JAHDEU010000115.1 GCA_020628635.1 Hellea sp.
GACCGCGCGCTTCGCTTCTACCGCGACGTGCTCGGGCTTACCGTCACCTTCATCAAGGACAGCGGGCGGGACAGCTATAGCTACGACGTCTTCGCCATCGACCGGTCCCGCGCCATGCGGTTCTGCGTGCTATCGACTGACACCCAACCCAACGTCATGGCGCTCACCGAAGTCGCGGGCCTCCCGCCCGCCGCCCACACCCCGCGCCGCGCAGCCGTCGTGCTGGAAGCGCGCGACATCGAGGCCTGCGTCGAGGCCGCGCGCGCACTCGGCCTCACCGTCTTCCGCAAAGATTACCTCGTCACCAAGGACGGGCGCGAGGGCGTGGAGTTCGGCGTGCTCGATTTCGACGGCAATCTCGTCGTGCTCTACCGGATAGACAAGGCGGCCCCATGAGTGACGACAACACAGCCTACCCCAAGCCACGCGCGGCCTGGACGCTGCTGGCCTTTCTGACCCTCGCCTATGTGTCGAGCTTTCTGGACCGCTACATTCTCGGCCTGCTGATCGATCCGATCAAGGCGGACACGGGCGCGTCCGACACGCAGATGGGCCTGCTGAGTTCGGCCTTCACCTGGGTCTATGCGCTGGCCGCCATCCCGCTCGGCTTTCTGGTGGACCGGGTCAACCGCACCAAGCTGGTCGCGCTGGGCGTGGCGTTGTGGTCGCTGGCGACGCTCTGGACCGGCGTGGCGCGCAGCTTCGCACAGCTCTTTGCCGCGCGGATGAGCGTGGGCATAGGCGAAGCGGTATTGAGCCCGGCTGCCTTCTCCATGATCGGCGACAGTTTTCCGCCCGCGCGCCGGGGCCTGCCCATTGCGGTCTATTCCATGGCGCTGGTGATCGGAGCCAGCATCGCGAACCTGATCTCGGGCGGCATCATCAAATGGGCGCGGACCGTCGGGCAGGTCAGCCTCCCGATCGTGGGCGAGGTCGCGACCTGGCAGTTCATCTTCATCGTGGTCGGTGCGCCGGGCTTTCTCATCGCGCTGGCTTTCCTGTTTCTGCGCGAGCCGCCGCGCGTGGAAAGCAGTCCGCGCGAGGGCGCGTCCTTCACCGACGCCTTTTCGTGGATCGGGCGGAACGCGGCTGCCTTCTTCACATTCGTGCCGATCTTCATGTGCATGGTGGCGATCGCCTATGGCCAGTTCTTCAACGCGCCGATGTTCTCGCGCACCTATGGCTGGGACACGGCGAACTACGCCATCATCAACGGCATCTCGATCCTCGCCATCAGCCCGGCCACATACATCTTCGCGGGACGCTATTCGGACAGTCGCGTGGCGGCGGGCGACCGCATGGCCCCGTTGAAGCTCGCCGTTCTGGGGCTGTTCGTGATGATCCCCAGCGCGGCCATCGCGCCGCTCCTGCCTGCCGGGTGGATGGCATTCCTCATGCTCTGCGTGACGACATTCGGCATCGGACTGGTCAGCGCGACGGGCGTCAACGCGCTGCTCGCCATCGTGCCGGGCGACATTCGCGGGGTCATCGTTTCGCTCTACTATTTCTTCATCAGCTTCATCGGCGGCGCGCTGTCGCCGCCCTTTATCGGCTGGCTGAACGACACGGCGTTCGGCGGCGAAGGCCTGCGCTACGCCATGGCGATCTTCCCGCTGGTCTTCGGCGTGCCCGTCATGCTGTTGTCGTTCTGGTCGCTGCGCAATTACCGAGCGGCGCTCGCACGGCAGGAAGCAGCCAGTGTCTGATCTTCACATCGCCAAGCACGGCGAGGGTGCGCCGCTCGTCCTGCTGCCGCCCGCGCCGCACACCGGCGCCTTCTTCGCGCCGCTCCTGCCGGAGCTCTCCGGCGTGCAGGCGTGGAGCGTGGACTATCCCGGCCATGGCGGCTCCGCGCCGGTCGCCGCGCCGTCCATTGCGGCCTATGCCGACGCCATCATCCCGCACATTCCGGCAGGCGCGCATCTGCTCGGCTTTCACACAGGCACGCTGGTGGCTGTGGAGATCGCCAGGCGCGCGGAGGTCGGCGCGGTGGTCCTGATCGACATTCCGGCTTTCGGTGCGGCGAAGCGCGCCGAACTCGCAGACAAGTTCTCCGCGCCCAATCCGGACCGCAACAATGACGCCTTCCTCGCCGCCTTCGCCTATGACGCCCATGCGGTGTTTCCAAAGCTCCCCAAGCCCGTCTCGGTCATCGCTACGCAATCCGGCCTTCTGGAACTCACGCGCGAGGCGGCGGCGCTGCTGCCCGACGCGCAGCTGACAGAGTTGCTCGACGTCACCGCGCCCGCATTCGAGGGCCACGCGGCCCGGCTTGCCGACACCGTCCTGATTTTAGTCAATCAACACGGCGAGGCCGCGCATAGGGTCAGGCCATGAGCGAGATGCGCTGCTACATGATCGTCACTGCCGACATCGCCGACCGCGACGCCTTCATCTCCGGCTACGGCGCGGCGACCGCGCCGCTAGTGGCCAAATATGGCGGCCGCTATTTGCTGCGCGGGCCGGGGGCACGCCTGTTGGAAGCGCCGGACGTCGGCGCGTTTGGCGACGGCGCGTCCATGGTGATCTCCGAATGGCCGGACCGGGAGGCGGCGATGCGCTTCTGGAACTCGGACGACTACGCCAAGGCCAAGGCCTTGCGCGCCGGCGTGGCCGATGTGCAGGTCCTGCTGATCGACGCGCCCAAATTCACGAGCGAGCCTGCATGAGAACCCCGCTGCTGATCGCCGCTTTGCTCGCGTCCTGCGCCCCGGCCGCCGCGCAGGACAGTTCCGCTGACAAGATCGCAGAACGGGACTTGCGCGAAATGCGCGCCATGCTGCCCGGCACCTACACAAACGAGGAGCAGGTCTATTTCCACGGTGAGCTCGACCGGCCGGCTGACACCGCCCTGCCGCGGCTCGACCTCATTATCGCGCCGCGCGACGCAGGCGGGTTCACGGCACGGACGGTCAATCCGGCCACGGGCCGCGAGACCGAAGCGCGCCTGTCCTACAGCGTGCGAGACGGCGCGATCGTGTCGCGCGAACAACGCGACGGCCAGCCCGACTGCATCCGGCGGTTCACCCGGGTGCTGGGACAATATCGCGGCGAACCCGTGCCGGATGCGGCGAGCGAAAGCTGCGGCGGGTTCGTGTCCGCCTCGCCGGAAGGGTTTGTCTTCGGCTCGCCCGACAACCCCTTCGTGATGAAACGCGCGCGGGAGTTCCGCTGTTGGGTCAGCCCCCGCAAATCGGACAACAGCTACGGCTTTACCAACAACATCACCATCCACGACCAGGGCGGCCGCGCCTGGGTGGAGAGCGAGAGCGGCGAGCACGACCGCGTCGGCATCAAGATGCGCCGCGTGGACTGGCCCACGGGCCGCAACCGCGACTCGCTCGTGCTCTATGCCTATCGCGGGCAGGACGAGGACAACGCCGTCAGCTATGGCTGGACGGGACCGGATGGCGATCGGCTCGCGCTGAACCTGCGCTGGATGCAGGCGAGCTGCACGCTGGCAGACAACGAATGAAAAGGGAGACCACGATGAAGAGATTGGCAACAACGGCGGCACTGGCCGCGATAGTGGCGGCGGGCTGTTCGGTCGCGCAGGCCGACGACCACGGCTTCAAGACCAAAATCGTCGACGGCCCCTCCACCCAGACCGCGCGGCTGGACCTGTCCACGCCCGAAGGCGCGGTGATGGCGCAGCGCAAGCTGTCCTGCTCGACCATCGACGGCCAGGACGTGGTCTATCACTGGGAAGGCCGCGCCTATTCGCGGCGCAAGGGAGAGCGCGACAAGCATATCTTCGACGTCGAAGGCATGAATGTGCGCTCCTGCACGTCGGTGACCGATCCCGAGCGCGGGCCCGGCTTCAAGCTGGTGAGCCGCGAGATCCTGCTCTATCTCGACAAGGATACAGGCGAGCCGATGCGGCAGTGGGAGAACCCCTGGACGGGCGACACGGTCGAAGTGCTCCACGTCGCCAATGATCCCGTGAACTTCGGCGACCATGTCGTGGGCCGCGACGGCAAGCCGGCCAAGACGTCGATCCGCGTGGACGGCGACAAATACATCCAGACCACCACGGTCCCGCTCTTCTACCCCAACCCGCTGGGCGGCGACTTCCAGGCCGAAGTCGGCGGCACATACCACGCGACCGAGATGTTCAACACCATGGGCGATCTGGAAAGCCTGCTGTCATCCGAGACCACGACCGCCGATGCCTATGTCGGCTGGGTACGCATGTCCGACTGGCTGCCCTGGATGAAGATGGGCGGGCGCGACGGGGTCATCTATTTCCACACTGCCGGGTCCAAGATCGGCGGCATCGAGGATCTGTCGGACCGCATGCGGCGAGAGATAAAGACCACCTACCCCGACTACACGACCGCCCCGCCCGACGACGACCCGCGCCGCAACATGACCAGCTGGAAGGACTACAAGCGCATCATGGAAGCCCGCAAGGCGGAGTAGGGCGCGGCACGCCCCCTGCCTGAACCGCCCGGCCAGGCAGGCTGGACTGCCGACGGGGCCGGACAGTCACCGGGCGTCTGCGCCATCAGCCCGGTTCCGGGGAAGGGCAGGCCATGAATTTCGAGTATGAAGCCAACCCGTTCACGGGGCGTTCGGGCTATGACTTCGTCGTCGGCCTGCTGAACGGCCCCGATCACGTCTTCTCGGGCGGGGGCGGAAACGATGTCCTGATCGGTGATTTCGGGAACTTCTTTTTCGAGCCAAGCCGCAACAGCTCGTTTGAAAACGCTGCCGTGCGGGACAATGCGGGCACATGGTCCGTCGGGCCCAACCCGACCATCGCCAACAGCCAGACAATCCCCCACGCGACGATCTATGTCACCGGCGACCGGGAAACGCAGGAGTTCTTCAGCTTCACTGTCGGCGCGGGCGAGACCCTGCTCGCGGGGACCGACTTCTCCACCTATGACACGGTTCTGACGCTGTTCGATTCCAGCGGCGCGATGCTGCTGGTCAATGACAATGACGCGGGCGACTGGGGGTCCGAATAAACGCCCGGCGACTCCTCGATCACCTATACGAATGCATCGGGCACCGAGCAGGTCTTCGTGATCCGGCTCGGCAAGTTCGACGCGTCCGCGCCGCAGAACAGTGGCCTCCACGGTTTCGGCAATGACAAGACATTCCTGAATGTCTCCATCACCGGTCACGCCTTCACCGATGATACCCTGTTGCGGATAGGCGACGACGTGCTGTTCGGCGGGCGGGGTGCGGATGTGTTCGTCTACGACACGACGGATGGCGGGGCGGACGCGGTGCTGGACTTCACACCGGGCGTGGACAGGATCGAGCTGGGCACCAACCCGGACTTCGACACGCTGGCGGAAGTGACGGCCGCCGGAACCCAGGACGGCAACGACGCGGTGTTCGACTTCGGGGACGGCAACACGCTGCGGCTGAGCAATGTGTCGCTTGCCAGCCTGACGGAGGACGACTTCGGGCTGGAGAGCGCAGCGAGCGCGGAAGTGCCTGCGGCAAAGCAGGACGCTATCCCGGTCGCGGAAGTGCAGGCGGAACTCGATATCATCGACGCCACCGCCATGCTGGACGGCATGTTCTGGACGCTGGTGGACGAGGCCTTGCTGTAGGGCCGGACTAGCCCTGCCGCATGTGCACGACGCGCTGCGGGAAGGGGATTTCGATCCCTTCGCGGTCCAGCGCGCGCTTGATGTCAGTGCGCAGGTCGGAGGCGCGCTTCAGCCATGTGTCGGACGGCAACCAGCAGCGGCAGGACAGGATGATGGCGCTGTCGCCAAAGCTCATCACATAGACTTCCGGCGGGCTCGGAGCCGTCTGCGGGGCGGGCTCGCCCTCGATGGTCGGTTGGGACGCCGCCGCCGCGTCGAATGGCAGGAGGCCGGGCTGGCCGTCCAGCACCTCGGTCAGCACCTCAACCGCGCGGTCGAGATCGGTGTCGTAGCCGACGCCGATCTCCACGATCGCCTTGCGGATGGCGTGGCGGCCGAAATTCTGCACGCGGTTGCCCCAGATCGAGCTATTGGGAACATAGACCGCGATGTTCTCCATGTTGCGGATGGTGGAGGTGAACAGGCCGATCTCCTCCACTGTTCCCATGGTCTGGCTCGACCCGATATCGACGAAGTCGCCGACCTGCAGTGGGCGCAGGAAGAGCAGCATCACGCCTGCCGCGATGTTGGCCAGCGTTTCTCGCAAGGCCAGCCCGATCGCCAGCGCCGCCCCGCCGAACACGGCCAGCAGGCTGGTCGAATCGACACCCAGCCGCCGCAGCACGGCATAGATGGTCATGGCGAGGATGACGTAGAACAGCGTGCTGGCGAGCACGGGCCGCAGTGTGGCATCCAGATGGTGCCCGCCCAGATTGGTCCGCCGCATCCGTGCCGACAGCCAGCGCCCGATCATGATCCCCACCACCAGGATGATCAGCGCGGACAGCAGGTTTCCGCTCCAGCCCAGCAGGGTCGGAAAGTTCTCGCGCAGGCCGGTCCATCTCTCGGCGAGCTGTTCCATGGGGTGTCCTTTGATGGCGTCGTTGGGCGGCGGTGTAGCGCGTGGGGGAGGGCGCGCAAGCGGTGGAAGAGCGATGTCGTGCGGTGAAGGTGGATGACGGAATGGCTGCACTCATCAACTCCTCCCCTTTAAGGGGAGGTGTCGCCACGAGCGCAGCGAGGGGTGACGGAGGGGTAAAGTGTCTCGTCTCTAGAACTGAGTGACCTTACCCCTCCGACCGTCGCTTCGCTCGGCCACCTCCCCTAAACGGGGAGGAGTTTAGTAGGGCGGCGTTCTCAGCACGACCCACCCCGCACTTTCCCCATCTCCCACCTATACCCCGCTTCCCCTCCGCCCTATAGCGCGCGCATGTCCACCCGTGTCCGCTTCGCCCCGTCTCCCACTGGCCGTCTCCATGTCGGC
>JAHDEU010000116.1 GCA_020628635.1 Hellea sp.
CACCGGCAGCATGGAAAAGGACAGGCCCTCTGCCAACCCGTCGCGGATCATCTGCCGCGCTTCCGCCAGGCTCCCGCCGCCGCCCGTGCCGAGATATGACGAACCGGTGAGGGCGTCGAACAGATCAGACTCCGACAGCGGGCGGCCTTTTGGCGTGGGTGCATTGGCGACTGTCGTGCTGCCCTCAGTGTCGCTCGCGCCCGGCTTGCACGCCGCGAGTGCGACTCCGCCCACCGCCATGCCGGCCAACAGGTCTCGTCTGTCGATCATGTTCTCACCCTTCAATCACTACCAGCCACCGCCGCCGCCTCCGCCGCCTCCGCCGCCGGAAAAGCCCCCGCCCCCGCCGCCGCTGCTCCAGCCGCCCGATGAACTCATGCTGCCGAAACTGCCTGAGCTGGTGGAGCGTTGAACGGGCTTGGCGGCGGCCACGCCCGACGTCAGCGCCTTCTCCACCGTGCGGGAGAAATCGACGGGGCTGCGGCCATGCCCGAACCCGCCGCCGCGCCGGAAGGCGGAGCCGCGGCCATAGCTCGGGCGGTAGTCGCGCGCGGCTTCGGGCATGACGGTCTCGAAATATTTCGACCAGGGTTTCTCCACGCCGAGGGCCACAGCATAAGGCAGGAAGCGCTCATAGAGCTCCACGCTCATCATGGGCGGGCGTTCGGACAAGGGACCGCCCGTATTGATGCGGTCTTCCTCGGCCGTTTCCAGATAGAGCTTGAAGCCCTCGATCTCGGACGACACCTTGGAGCCCTTATTGGTCGGCGCGGGCAGCAGCTTCAGGAAGAGCAGGTTGACCCCGGCCAGGCCCAGCAGCAGCGCCATGACGGCGGGTCCGGCCAGCGACACGCTTGACGTGAACACGAAGAACACCAGCGCGACCGAGGCGACCATGCCGAGAAAGGCGAGGCCCAGATTGCGGCGGTAGTAGTCTCGCGAATAGCGGCGGGCGATGTCGGCCAGCCAGCTCTGCGTGCCGAGATAGAGGAGCCTGTCCTCGCCGCCGTCCATGACGAACTGGTTGCTCCGTCCCTTGAGAGTCAGGTCGAGCAGCGCGCGCGAATCCGGATGGGCCGGCTCGCGCCGCTTGCGGACAGTCGTGACGTCGTCTTCGGTCTCGATTTCCACTTCGCCCCGCGCGCCCATATGCAGCAGCTGCGCGGACAGCGCGGTCATGCCCCGATGGCCGCGGTGGTGGATGTAGTGAACAGCCGCCGGGCTGTAGCCTTCGGGTGGTTCGTAGCGCGCGAAGACGGGCGGCTTTTGCGGGTCGCGCCCGACGCGGCTCCACATGAAAAGGTAATATCCCAGCAGCACCAAGCCGCCGAGCCCCAGCATGATCGTCGCGCCGTTCCTGATCCAGGCGAGCTGCGCGAGGCGCGCGTCGGAGAGCGGCGCGATGACGCCCTTTTCCACGATGACGGACACCGTCAGCCCCGTCTTGCGCGGCAGGGGTGCGTTGGTTTCGAACCGCGCGGTCGTGCCGCTCGCACTGCTCCGGGACTCGCCCGTGTCCACGCCGAACGCGCCGGTATAGGCATTCAGCTCGCGGATCTGCGTGCCATCCGGCCAGTTCACCTCGGCCGTCGCGCGCGCGATCGCGAAGTCCCAATAGCTGCCCGTCGCGTTCCAGTAGAGCTCGTCGAACGCCTCGTGCCGGATCACGGCATCGGACACGCGGTAGCGGATCTGATAGGTGTAGGGCCCGGGCTCCAGCACCACATCGCCACGCCCGATGCGCCAGGTCAGCGCATTGCCGTTGCGCATGGGTGTAACGGTTTCGGGCTGTCCGTCGCGCGTGACCGAGAGCAGCTCATAATCATATTCCTGCCGCACGCCCAAGTAGTCGTAGAGACGCGGCAGTTCGCGAAAAATGCCGCGCCTTATCTGCTGGCCCTGCGCGAGGACTTCGATGGTCTCCGTGACCACGATGTCGCCGGAAGTCTCCACATCGATGCGGGTGTCGAACCGGGTGATGCGCTCCGGGCCGTCGGCGCCCGCCACATCGCTGCGGCGCTGGCGCAGCAGCTCGTCCAGCGCGCGGTTGTCGGCTTCCGAATTGCCGGGCTGCTGGCGCATCTGCTCGAGCACGCGCTCCACCGGGTCCAGCTCATCCGTCTGGGCGTGGCCGGGCAGGGCAAAGGCCAGCAGCGCGGCGAGCGCGAGCAGCAGGCGCAGCACTGCCCTCATGCGGAGAACTCGACGGCGGGCGCGTTGGTGTCGCCTGTCATCTCGAAATAGGGGCGGGGTCCGAAGCCGAGCGGGCCAGCGACCAGATTGGTCGGAAATGTCTCCACCGCCGTGTTCAACTCCCGCGTCGCGCCGTTGTAGAAGCGGCGGGCGAACTCGATCTTGTCCTCCGTGTCCGACAGCTCGTCCTGCAGGTCGAGGAAGTTCTCGTTGGATTTGAGCTCAGGGTATGCCTCCTTGAGCGCGAACAGCCGGGACGTGCCGCGCGCGACCGTGCCTTCGGCGGCACCACGCGCATCCACGTCGGAGCCCGCGCCGAGCGCCTTGTTGCGCGCCGCGATCACGCTTTCGAACAGCGTGCGCTCATGGGCAGCATAGCCCTTCACCGTATCCACCAGTCGCGGGATCAGGTCGGCCCGGCGCTTGAGCTGCACGTCGATGTCGGACCAGCCATTCTCGACCATGGCGCGCAGGCCGACCAGCTTGTTGTAGAGCAGCACGACCGCGACGATCAGCGCGGCGACGATGGCGAGGATGATCCAGAGGGCAGTCGGCATGGACGCCGACTAACGCGGCTCCCGGACAAAGGGAAGCGCGAGCGAGGGGAGCAGCCGCGCCGGGCGCTCGCTTTGGTGCTCCAGGAGGCCGAGTTGCAGCTCGCCCTGCGGCGCCGCCCGGTAGGTGCGGAACAGCCGGTCCCAGACCGACAGGTTGAAGCCGAAATTGGAATTGGTCTCCGGCTCCAGAACGGAGTGGTGGATGCGGTGCATGTCGGGCGTCACGAACAGGCGGCGCACGATGTGGTCGATCGCGGGCGGCAGGGCCGTATTGCTGTGCGTGATGATCGCGCCCGCATTGAGCACGATCTCGAAGATCAGCACCGCCAGCACGGCCGGGCCGAGCAGGGTGATAACGAGCGCCTTCCACAGCAGGCTCAGCCCGATCTCGACCGGGTGGAAGCGCACGCCGGATGTGGCGTCCAGATCGCGGTCGGTGTGGTGGACCTTGTGCAGCCGCCACAGCACCGGGACGTGGTGGCTCGCCACATGCTGCGCCCAGACCGCGAAGTCGAGCAGCACGACGGCCAGCAGGATCTCCACCCAGCCGGGCAGGGCGAGGAGGTTGAACAGCCCCCAGCCCTTGGAAGCGGCCAGCGCGGCAACACTGACCGCCAGCACGGGTGCCATCAGCGCGCCGACCACGCTGCCCAGCGCGGACAGGGACAGGTTCGTCACCCAGCGCCGGGCGCGCGGCAGCACGCGGGCGCGCGCCGGGACCAGCGCCTCGATCAGGGTGAAACCCAGCAGCACGCCTGCAAAGACGGCCACGCGGATGAGTGCGGCGGACTCCACGGGCCTATGGGCAGTTCTTCTCGCGGCGGGCGAGCGCGATGGACCGCCGGTCGAGCGCCTGGTCCGCCTCGTATGGGCGCTGTATGCCGGGACGGTCCTTGCCGAGGCGTTGCGAGCGGCCGCTCTCCACATTGCGCTCGAACGCGTCGCGCTCCATGGAGTCGAACAGCATCGCCTCATGGGTCGGGCGGTAGCTCTCCGACAGCTGCGCCAGCTGCTCGCAATCCAGCGCGGCGTACTTCTCCGGGTCGGGCGTCTTGAAATCGAGCGTTCCGCAGGCCGACAGGCATAGGGCGGCGCAGACAGCGAGGATTTTGCTTGGCGTGTTCATGCGCCGGGCCTAGCACTCCGGCCAAGCCCGCCCAACTCACAAAACGGTCACGCCCTATGTCCGATCCAGCACGCCGCACCATGCTCATCACGGGGGCGTCCGCCGGCATCGGCGCGGCGCTGGCGCGCGAATACGCATCGCGCGGCTGGGACATCATTGCCACGGCGCGCCGGGCGGACAAGCTGCGCGAGCTGGCCGACGAGCTGTCTGCGGCAAACGGCACGCATGTTCATGTGGTGACCGCCGACCTGATGGAGGACGGTGCGGTGGATGCCGTGCTGGCCGACATCGAGCGCGCGGGGCTGCGGGTGGACGGGCTCATCAACAATGCGGGCTATGGCCATCCAGGCACATATCTGGACAGTGCGTGGGAGGACCATGAGCGCTTCAACCGGCTGATGGTGGGCGTGCCGGCCGAGGCCACGCGCAAGGTGCTGCCGGGCATGGTGGAGCGGGGCTTCGGCCGCATCATGCATGTGGCGAGCCTCGCCGGGCACATGCCGGGCTCCAACGGGCATACGCTCTACGCCGCCGTGAAAGCCTATCTCATCAAGTTCGCGGAGTCCCTGCATGCGGAGCTCGACGGCACGGGCGTTCATGTCAGCGCGCTATGCCCGGGTTTCACCATCACGGAATTCCACGACGTCAACGGCACGCGCGACGGGATCAACGCGCTGCCCGGCATCATGAAGATGAGCGCGGCGGATTGCGCGAAACAGGGGGCGGACGCGCTGGAGGCGAACCGCGACGTGTTCATTTCCGGCGGGTTCAACCGCTTCCTCGCACGGCTCAACCGCACTTTGCCCTCCGCGGTCGGCAAGAAGCTGATGAAGAGCGGGGCCATGGCCTACCGCAACACGGACGAGGCCACGATCCGCGAGGCGACCGCGCGCGCCCGCGCCGGCATGGGAGGCCGCACATGAGCACGCCCCGTGATGACCCCAAATGCGATGACCGCGTCTTTGTGGCGCTCGACCTGCCCAGCGTGGAGGACGCCCGCGCCATGGTGGAGCGGCTGGGCACGTCCGTCGGCTCCTACAAGATCGGGCTGCAGCTATTGCCCATCGGCGGCGTCGGGCTGGGCCGCGAGCTGATGCGCGCGGGCAAGAATGTGTTCTTCGATTTCAAATTCCACGACATCGACGCGACCGTGGAAAAGGCCACGCGCTCCGTCGCGGGACTGGCGGGGGAGGCGTCCACCCTGCTCACGGTTCACGCGCGGCCCGACGTGATGCGCGCCGCCGTGCGGGGCAAGGCGGACAGCGCGCTCAAGGTTCTGGGCGTGACCGTGCTGACCTCGCTCGACAAGCAGGCGCTGGAGGACATCGGCTATAACGACAATGCCGAGGCGCTGGTGATGCGGCGGGTAAGGCAGGCTCTGGACGCGGGCGTGGACGGCGTGGTGGCGAGCCCGCTGGAAGCGGGTGCCATCCGGGCCACCGTGCCGGACGACTTCCTGGTGGTGACACCCGGCGTGCGACCCGCCGGTGCGGATGCTGGCGACCAGAAGCGGATCGCGACACCGGCGGCCGCGCTAGGCTCCGGCGCGTCGCATCTGGTGATCGGGCGGCCGATCACCCAGGCGAGTGACCCGCAGGCCGCGGCCCGCGCCATCATGGCGGAGATCGCGGGCGTGGATTTCCGGCTGGGGTGAGCGACAGTCGAAGGAGTCGGCTACTCAAGGCAGCCCAAGAAAAAACCCGCCTTGCGGCGGGTCTCTCCATTCGGTCTTTGCAAGCGCCTAGCGGCAGCCCAGCCCGAAGCCGCCTTGCGGACCGTAGCCGCCATAGCGCGAGTAGTGCACGCTGCGGCCGCAACCGCCCGCATAGCCGTAGCTCGGCACGTTGACCGTGTAGGGCACGGGGACCGGGACGGGGTAGCGCACATAGACGACCGGGCGCACGACGCGGTAATAGGTCGTGTTGGCGACCGGGCGGACTTCCTGGCGCACCACATTGTAGCAGCCCAGCACGCGCGAGCCGTCTGATGCGCCGACCACGTTCACGGGGCAGTTCGTGGCTTGCAGGCTCTCGCCCGCGCCGAGGTCCGGCGTGCCGGAGAAGCCGTAGATCTGCACGTCACCGCCTGCGTAAGTGGAGCTGATCGAGCCGGAGCCGTAGGTGGCGGACGCCTGGGCGTCGCTCATCGTGTAGGATGTGGTGGAGTAGCTGGAGCCGTATCCTGCCGTGGAGGCGTAGCGCGTGCTGTCGAAATAGCTCGACAGCGGGGGCAGGGTGCTCGTGCCGGTATGTCCGCCGGACGACACATAGGAATGGCCGCCCTCATAGCTGGCCATGGTGCCGCCGACCGCGTCGCAATAGGTGCCGCAATTCGCCTGGGCAGCGCCTGCGAGTGCGAGAGAGGCAGCCAGACCGGCTGATGCCTTGAGAGTGTGGGACAGGAGCTTGGACACGAAAACCACCTTTGATGGACCTAAACCGAACATGCGTGCCCGTTTCGGCACTTCTTGCGCATAGGCTCTGCAAAGGCCGTGCCACTCAAGGGGATTCGCCCGGCGCGGGAAAAGGTTAACAAAACCTTCCCCGCTGTTGCGGAGGCGGAACGATGTCCAGAGAAGCCGTGCGCGCATGAAAAAGGCCGCCCCACCGGCGCGGTGGGGCGGCCTGTTTTTGGCCGAAGGTGCCGGGCCGCTAGTGCGGGTAGCGTCCCTCGTAAGGCGACAGGCTGGGGTGGCAGGCATCCACGACCGGGCCCGGCACCGGCACCGGCACGGGGTAGGGCACGCCCACGGTCGGGTTCACCACCTGCGTCGGCAGCTTGCGCTTGCAGATGACGGAGGTGGCGACCGTGCTGCCCATGAGGGTCGGGCCGGACACCTTCTCCCAATAGGAGCCGTCCGCGCCGACCGTGCTGGCATAGGTTCCGTCGCCTTGGGCGATGGGGGCGCCCGCCTGACCAAACTGGGGAGCCTGGCCGAAACGCGGGGCTTGCATGATCGGTGCTGGC
>JAHDEU010000117.1 GCA_020628635.1 Hellea sp.
ACATCGCGCTGCACCGCTGGCTCTATGCCTATGCGGATGAGGGCGTGGGCGAGCCGTGCCTGGTGGACGAAGAGGCGGGCATCGTGCTGGCCGGAGACTGGTGCGTCGGCGGGCGCGTCGAGGGCGCGGCCCTGTCCGGCATGGCGGCCGCGCGCGCGGTCCGGACTTCACTGCAGTAAAAACCCCGGCTCTTCTGCAAGAACCGGGGCAAGTGGCCCGGCGCGAGGAGGTCGCGCCGGGCTGAATGTCTGCAAGCCCTAATTGCCCGTCGCCGAGCTCTCAGCAGTCACATCGACCTTGGCGACATTGTCGCCGACATTGCGCTCGATCAGCAGGCGCTTGGGGTCGAGCACGACATGGGTCGGGCGGGCGTCCACGGTGAAGGTCAGGACCTGGTCGGTCTGCGTCACGCGCACGGTCTCCAGCGCCGACGGGTTCGCCCCCAGATCGTCCTTGGGGTCTTCCGAATAGAAGCCGACCTGCAGGAACTCGTTGAGTTCCGCGTCGTCCAGCTCGGTCACGTCCGTTTCCTTGCCGTCCTCTGGGTCGGCATAGGTCTTCTTCATGGTGACCGGCACGCGGACCTCGAAGCGCTCGCCCACGGGCACGACCTCGATGTCGCCGTCCACCTTCATGTCCCAGAAGGTGATCCTGTTCCAGTAGTCGTCCACCAGCCCATGATACTCCTCGGGGAAGTCCTCCTTGAAGATCTCGATCAGCTCCAGCGTGGTCGGGTAGGGCGCGCCCTTGGTGGCGGCGTACTCGGTGAGGAAACGGCGCACGGCGGGCTGCACGACGTCGTCGCCCAGATAGCCGCGCAGTCCCCACATGACCCAGCTGGTCTTGTTGTAGTTCAGGTAGCCCTGGTCCTCGGCCTCGGCCAGCACCGGCTCGCGGTCACGCTCGAATGCGCGGTCGGTGAGATAGCGCTGCGTGGCGCGGACCTCGTGCATGCGGCGCGCCTTCTCGAACCCGTAGAGGTCCTCATAGGCGAGCATGGTGGCGTTCTCCGTCAGGCCTTCCGACAGCAGGTTGGAGCCTTGCGCGAACGCGCCCACGACCTGGTGGGCGAACCACATATGCCCGATCTCGTGCATGGTGACATAGGTCGCGAAATCGACCTTGGTCGGGTCGTCCGCACTGCCTGGGTCCTGAACAAACCCGATATTCTCCGAAAAGGGAACCGTGCCCGCGAAAGCCTGCGCGAACGACCCATAGGGGAACTCCATGATGCGCAGCTGCGCGTATTGGTAGTCCGAGAAGGTCTCCGTAAAGGTGTCGAAGCTCTGCCGCATGGCGCGGAACATCAGGTCGATATTGTAGTCGTGCTCCGGGTGGAAATAGATTTCCAGATCCACCGTCTGGCCATTCGCACCGGTCCACTTTTCCGTGCGCACCTCGTAGCGCGCGCTGACGAAGCTGTAGAAGTGGTGTATCGGATTGATGGCGCGGTATTCGCGGCAATGTTGCCCATCCTTGCTGAACGCACGGACGAACTTGCCTGGCGCGACCGGAACCTGGTCCGGGTCCGTGCACACGCGCGCGTCGAAATCGACATAGTCCGAATAGCCCGCAAAGCTGGTCAGCAGCTGGTAGCGGCGGGCGTCCTCGTCGTCGCGCTCGGGCCAGCGCTCGCGCTCCGGCAGGTCGAACTTCTTGCGCTTGTCCGGATTGGTCAGGAAGTTGCCATTCAGATTGCCGAAGATCGGCATGGCGGCGGCATTGTTGATGAAGGTGCCGTTGGTCCGCACCGCGCTGCCCGACGCGATGGTCGGCTCCACATAGCGCGTGGTGAAGCGCACCGTGCGGCTTTCCCCCGGCTGCAAGGGCGGGGTGAAGGCGTAGTCGGCGACCTCGTACTCCTCCCACAGCTCGTCGGCCAACTCTTCGCCGGTGACGCGGGTCGCGCCCTCGATCTCGATTTCGGCACGTTCCACGGGCACGCGCGTGGTGACGAAAGCGCGCTCGATGGCCACGTCATGCGGGTTGTCGATGACCATGGTGCCGTTGAACAGGCCGGTCCGCTTGGCGGGATGGAAGTCCACATCCACGCTCACCTTGGTGATGCGCGGGGTGGGGCGGTCGAAGCTGTCGATGACGAGCTTCTCGAAATTCGCCGTGCGCTCCTCGCGCTCCGCCGAGTTCATGTAGTCGTTCGCCTCGAACGCCCGGTAGTTCATCACCGCAAAGGAGACGAAACCGGCTAGGGCGAGCGCGGCGACCGCACCGGATGCGAGGTTCACGCGGCGGGGCAGGGCGCGCAGGCGGTCCAATAGGCCGACCTGCAGGCCACGACGCCACATCCACAGCGAGACCATGGCGAGGACGACGACGGCGAAGCCCCAATAGGCGAGTTCGAACCAGAACGACTTGAAGCCCTGGAAGCCCGCCATTTCCGAGAATGCGCCCGGGCTGGCAGACCCGAATGACATGACCGGGTGGTAGAATGGCGTCTGCGGCAGCACGATCAGCACGCCGATGAGGATGCCGGCGGCGACGAACATGCCGATGATCCGTCCGGGCACGAAGCTCTGGATGAACATCACCAGCATGCCCTGGAAGAAGAACACGATGAAGAAGTTCAGCAGTCCCAGCGCGATATAGGTGCGCGGCACGACCGAGGTCTCCCCCGTGATGAGATGCGCGCCCGCAGCCATCAGCAGGCCGGCGGCGACGATGGACAGCAGTAGCAGCGCCAATGCGCCCCACTTTGCCAGCAGCAGCGACACATTGCTGACCGGCGTGGCATCCATGATCTTGTGGAAGCCCGCGAGGCGGTCTCGCCAGATGATGTCGGAACCGAAGAAGACCATGACAATGACCATGGTCAGGCCGAGCGAGCCGAGCGCGAGATTGACCAGCGCGCTGGACGTCTGCAGCGTCGGGTTGGGGTTGAACTGGTCGCCCAGCAGGAGGTTGAACACGAAGATCACGGCCGCGAGGCTGAGCAGGATGACCATGGCCGTGGTGCGGATGGTCGAGACATACTCGAACCGCACGCGGCGCCAGAAGGCCAGCAGGCTGTGACCGAAGCCGAGGCGCGGCGTGACGGGATCGACCCGGCGCGGGGCCGCGCCCATTGGCACGTCGTCGGTTTTGCGGGCCTTGCCGCGGCGCGTGACGATGCCGCGGCGCGACATGATGTATCCGGCCGCGAAGATGCCGAGCGCGAGCAAAGTCGCGAAGAGGCGGTTGGCACCGAACCAGCTGTTCAGCGCGACCATCTTGGTGTTGCGCTCTGCCGCAGACCAGAACTCGGTGACGACATTGAACGCGCCGCCGCCGAACGGCTCCAGCAGGCTGCGCGCCCAGTCGGGGGCCTGGGCGGTCAGCACGGCGTCGATGGCGCTGGACACGATCAGCAGGCCGACCGCGCTGACATAGACGATGGCGCGGTTGCGCGTGATCACCGCCACGGCCGTGTAGATTGCCGTGATCAGCAGGGCGTTGACCATGATGAACAGCACGAAGGGGTGGAGGTAGTAGAGCAGGTTGAACGGGCCGTAGCTGTCTTCCGGCGCCCAGGGCATGAACTGCCCGAACATGTAGCCGAGCACGGCCGCGCCTGCGCAGACGCAGGTCGTCAGCCAGACCACGATCATGCGCGACAGGATCATGTCGCGCGTCATCACGGGCGTGGCGTGGACGATCTCCAGCGCCTTGTGCGTGTCGTCGCGCAATATGCCGGTGACGGTGAAGACGGCGGCGAAGAAGATCGACAGCACGCTGATCGTGCCGACGAAATTGGCGACCGTGAAAGAGCCGTTGATCTTGACACGCTCCCCGCCGCTGGCCCCGATGGTCAGCCAGTCGACCGAGGACGCCAGCGTGCCGACGAGCAGCATGATGGCCAGCGTGACCCAGAAGCCGATTTGTCGCGACTGGAGCTTGAATTCAAATGCGAGCAGTTCACGCAGCATGACGCACTCCCCGGTTCATGAAGCCGTTGAGATTGGCGAAATAGGCGTCTTCGAGCAGCACGTCGCGCGGCTCCCAGCCCGCGCCTGGCGCACCGTCGGCGAGAATGCTCACCACCGTCTTGCCGCGCAGGCGGCGGGTGGAGAGGACGGCGTGGGAGGTCTTGACGGCATCGACTTCGTCGTCGGTGTCGAAGGTGCGGGAGAAGACGCGGCCTTCGATCGCGGCGACCAGCGCTTCCGGCTCGCCGCGCGCGACCAGCTTGCCCTCGCCCATCACGCCCATGTCGTTGCAGAGGTCGCGCACGTCCTCGATGATGTGGGTGGACAGAATGATGATCTTGTCGTCGCCGGCGCGGGACAGGATGTCGAGGAAGCGCTGGCGCTCCAGCGGGTCGAGACCGGCCGTGGGCTCGTCCACGATGATGAGTTGCGGATCGCCGAGCAGCGCCTGCGCCACGCCGAAGCGCTGGCGCATGCCGCCGGAGAAGGTGGAGACCGACGCGGTGCGGTGGGTCCAGAGATTGACCATGTTGAGCAGGGTTTCGACCTGGGTCTTGCGCTCGCCCTTGTCGGTGATGCCCTTCAGCACGGCGATGTGATCCAGCAGCTGCAGCGCGCTCATGCGCGGATAGACGCCGAAATCCTGCGGCAGATAGCCGAGCGAGCGGCGGACCACGTCGGGGTCGTGGGTGATGTCCGTGCCGTTGAAAGTGACCGTGCCCGACGTCGGCTCCTGCAGCGTGGCGAGCGTTCGCATCAAGGTGGACTTGCCCGCGCCGTTGGGCCCCAGCAGGCCGAACAGGCCCGGCCCCAGATCGAGGCTGACATTATCCAGCGCGGTGAAGTCGCCGAATTTCTTGGTGAGGTTTCTGATCTCGAGCATGTTGGGTCCCCCTGCGAGTCGCAAGCCGTTCGTCTTTGCCGGACGTGTAAGCACAGTCCATATCGAAAAACAATATGTATTATCGTTTTTCGATATGTTTAACGCTTGGTCAGAAAAGACACGCTTGCGTGAGGCCGAAAGCCGGATCGCCGGCTCGGCGCGTAGGCAGAGCATGATCTACGCCAAAGCTCTCCCCGCCGCGCTGATAGCGGCCGCCCTATCGTTTCTCGCGCCCCAAGCGACGGCGCAAAGCGCGCCGGAGCCTTTCGCGCCGGGCGTGATGTCCTTCGATGACCGGATCACGCTGACGCCCGCCTTCACGCCGGACGGGCGGACCGCCTATTTCGCCGGCTCAGATTGCGCGCGGATCGAGCCGTGCCCGCAGACCATGCGCGTGGCGAAGTTCGTGGACGACGAGTGGCAGGCGGCGGGCAAGCTGGGTTTGAGCGAGGCGGGCTATGCGGGGCGCACCGCGCGGGTGGACTGGCCGAGCGTGTCGCCGGATGGGCGCACGCTGCTCTTCTCCTGGTCGGCGCGGCAGGATGGGCCGGAGAATGAGGGCGCGCTGGAGGACTTCGCCCTGTGGCAGCTCGACCTGACCGATCCCGACGCCGAGCCCGAGCCGATCGCGGGCGAGGACTTCAACCGCGCGCGCGCCGGGGCAGTCGCGCGGCTACGATTCGTCCACAACGAGACGTCACCGATCATGACCAATAGCGGGCGGCTCTATTTCTGGACGGAGCGTCTGGACGGGCTGGGCGAGCGGGATCTCTATATCGCGGCCGCTGACGGACAGGGCGGGTTCACCGCGCCGCAATTGCTTCCGGCTCCGCTGAACAGCGCGGGCCGCGACAACCACCTCTGGGTCAATCCGTCGGAAACGGTCGCGCTGGTGACCTATAATGAGCGCGGCGGGGAGGGCAGCGACGACCTCTTCATCAGCCGCAATGAGGGCGGCATCTGGAGCGAGCCGGAGCCGCTCGGCCCGATGGTCAACGGGCCGGGTGCCGACTTCGCCGGCGTGTTCACGCCCGACGGCAGCCAGCTCGTCTTCACCAGCACGCGCTCCGGTGTGCTGTCGGTGTGGAGCGTGGACACCGCGCCGCTGGTCGAGGCGGGCGTGCTGCGCGCGAGCGACCTGCTCCGCTAGAGACCCTGGCTAGAACCGGGCCTTGAACCCGACATTCACGGCGTGGGCTTCGGTTTCGTCGTTGGAGACGAGCTGCGGGCCGACAAAGGGGATGAAGCCTTTGTTGTAGACATATTCCGCGCCGATATCGAGGAAGTCGTTGATCGGATATTCGACGGACAGCGCGTGCTGCTGGTTCTTCTCGAAGCTGGTCGGCACGCCGCGCGCATTGAAGCTGCCCGTGTCGTCGGAGATATTGCCCCATGAGCCGGAGGCGGCGATCGCCATGCGGCGGCCGTTCACGATGGGCTTGATGCGGGCCTGCGCCACGATGACCGACAGGTTCTCGTCGAAATTGATGTTGTCGCGGTCCGTGGTGGAACCCGTCGGGTCGATCAGGAACTGGTCGAACGGCACGCCGTCGGGCGTCTGCGGGATGGCGGCGGCCCATGGCTCGGTGGTGGTGGTGTATTCCACCATGGCATCGAAGAAGGGCGAGTTGTATTCCGCAAAACCGTTCACCAGGCTGTTGCGGTAGCTGATGAAATTAGATGGCGGCGTACCGTTGGAACGACCGAAGAACGTATGCGCCGTCCAGTTGTCGCGGTAGATCGTGTCGTGGAGATAGCCGCCGCCGAGCGTGAACGCGCTCTGGTTGGGCAGCAGGAATTCCTTCTCGATGCTCGCCGCATAATTGGCGATGTTGTTTTCCTCGTCCGCCAGCGCGACGCGCAGCTGACGCCCGCCGGAGAACGCAGAGGCCGAGAGTTTCCAGCCATTGTTGTAGTAGCCCAGCTCCGCCACGGGCTGGTCGGAGACAGCCCAGAAATAGTGCTGGCCCTCATTCTGGGTAAACGCGTTGTAGCTGTCGAAATTGCCGAAATCGATCGTCTTGCGGCCAAAGGCGG
>JAHDEU010000118.1 GCA_020628635.1 Hellea sp.
ATTCCCCCCATTTCGATGCTGGCCAAGCCTTATCGCTAACGCGCGGTTAAGGCGTCGCCGCTAGCTCCCGAGCGAGGGAGACGCGCCATGGGATTGTTCCAGAAATTGCCAAGCAGCCTGCTGCGTCGCGCCGTCGAAGGCGCATCTGCCGAGGACCGCGCCGTCGCCACGCTCGCCATCGGGCGGCAGGTCCGCGCGGCCGCCATGACGGAGGACGACCGCCGCTTCGCCCGCGCGCTGTTCACGCGCATTGCCGACGATGTCGCAGAAGAGGTGAGGCGCGCGCTGTCCGTTACCCTGCGCAACTCGCCCAACCTGCCGCGCAGCGTTGCCAACCAACTCATCGCCGACATGGATTCGATCGCAGCACCGCTGCTGGAGCATTCTCCTGTGATCACCGATGACGACCTGATCGTCGTTTTGCGCTCTCGGGCCGCAGCCAAGATTCGTGCGGTCGCGTCCCGAAAGCATGTATCGGAGCGCGTCAGCGGAGCCGTCATCAGTTTTGGCGACGGCCCGGCCGTGGCTGCGCTCGCCGCCAATGACGGCGCGCTGATCAGCGAGGCGGATGCGGCGCGGATCATGCGGCTGGCACAGAATGACGACCTGATCCGCGAGGCCGCGCTGCGACGCGAGGACATGCCGGCGGAGCTGATCGTATCGCTGATCCGGCGCAAGGTCGGGGACGTCGAAGCCGCGCTTACGCCGCGAACCGAACACGCCGCTGCGATCGCGCGCGATGTGCGGACCCGCGCGAAGGCCGGCTTCGCGACACAGGACTGGTCGCCCTGCGCCATGCGCGCCTATGTCGATGCGTTGGCAGGCAAGGGCGCGTTGGACGACGCCACGCTCGCCCGCGCGGCGGGGCAGGGCGATTGGCGCTTCGTGCAATGTGCGCTGGCCGTGATGGCGGGCATCTCGGAAGCCAAGGCCGGGCTGATGGTGCTGGACAGCCAGCCCTTTGCCTTGAACGCGCTGACCAAGCGTGCCGGATTGTCAGACGCGGCGCGCGCACTGCTCGCCGTGGCCGCAAGCGCCTATCTGGACCTGTCGCGCCGCGCCGCCAGCCTAGACCGCCGCGCCTTTCAGCGCATGATGGCGGAGCGGATCGCGAGCCATCCCGATGCGGCTGTGCATGAAGCGCTTTGGCTGGACTGGCTGGATGACGGTCTGAACCTGAAAGCCGCCTAGGTCGAGAACTGCTCGCGCAGGATCTTCTCGTCCAGGCCGTGGTCCGCGTCGAACAGCAAGGTGAGCTGCGTGTCGTGATCCTGCTCGATGTCCACGCTCTGCACGTGGCGGATCTCGGTGTTGTCGGCAGACGCGGAGACCGGGCGGCGGTCCGGATTGATGACCTCGATCCGCACCTTGGCCGAATTGTCGAGCAGCGCACCGCGCCAGCGCCGCGGGCGAAATGCGCTGATCGGGGTGAGGGCGAGAATGTCCGCGCCGAGTGGTATGACCGGGCCGTGCGCGGACAGGTTATAGGCTGTCGAGCCCGCGGGCGTCGCGACCATGACGCCGTCCGCCATCAATCGGTCCAGCCGCACCTTGCCGTCCACGATGAGGCGCAGATGGGCGGCCTGCTGCGTCTGGCGGTAGAGCGAAACCTCGTTGAACGCCGTGTCCTCGATCATGCCGCCCACGGCGTGGGCCGTCATCTTGAGCGGCGAGACCTGAGTGCGCTTGGCCTTCTCGATCCGCTCGATCAGGTTCTCCGGGTCCATCCGGTTCATCAGAAAGCCGACCGTGCCGCGGTTCACGCCGTAGACGGGAAGTCCGCGCCGGATCAGCGACATGTAGCGGCGCAACGTGTTGAGCATGTGGCCATCGCCGCCGACCGGCACGATGACATCCGCTTCGCCCGCATCGACATTGCCGTAGCGATCCGCCAGCGCCCGCATGACGTCTTTCGCGCCGGGCTTGGCGCTCGCGGTGAAGGCGATCTTCATGGCGGAGCTATAGCAGGCAGGTCCGGTCTTGCGAGCGCTATTCCGCTCCGGTCTCGGACTTCAGATACGCGATGACGGCCGCCCGGTCCTCGGGCTTGCGCAGGCCCGCATAGGTCATTCGGTTGCCTGGGATATAGGCGGCAGGCTTCTCGAGATAGGCGTCCATGGTCGCGTCGTCCCAGACGATGCCGGACGCTTTCATGGCGCGGGAATAGTTGAAGTCCTCGCGTGCGCCGGCCGCCTGGCCGAATACACCCCAGAGATTCGGGCCGACCTTGTGGCGCTCGCCTTCGGCCAGCGTGTGGCAGGAACGGCAGCGCTTCCACAAGATCGCGCCACGCTCCACGCTCGTCATCTCCGCTTTCGCAGGAGCGGGCGCTGTCGTGGGGGCGTCCGTCTCTGCGGCCGGGGCGCAGGCGGCAAGGAGGAGGAAGGGCAGCAGGCGTTTCATGCGTGCTCTTTGCCAGAACGTCGGCGGCGTGCAAGCGGTCGCGCCGCCGCATGCGCCGCATGCAGAACACGCGGCGTTTTTTCCTAGAGACTGCGCGGTCCAGCATGGCATAGCCGCACCGAAACGCGAAAACCATTGGACCCACCATGAGCTTCACCCCACCCGTCAATGCCATCGGTTTCCTGCTGCGGCACGGAACCGATCTGGGCGCCATTTCCGAGACCGGCCGTTTCGAGGAGCCGTCAGACGATCTCGTCGGCGCGATCCTGACAGGCGCGTCGGAGTTTGCGCGCGACGTCTGGGCGCCGACCAATTGGGAGGGCGACCAGAACCCGGCCAAGCTGGAAGGCGACGACGTCATCGCCTCGCCCGGTTTCAAGGAAGCCTACCAGGCTTTTGTCGAGGGCGGCTGGCAGACGGTGAGCCTGCCGCAGGACATTGGCGGCATGGGCCTGCCGAGCGTGGTCTCGGTCGCGGTCAATGAAATGCTCTACGCATCCAACATGGCGCTGGGGCTTTGCCCGATGCTGACCAGCTCCGCCGTGCAGGCCATCAAGGCGCATGCCTCGCCCGAGCTGCAGGAGACTTACCTGCCCAAGATGCTGGCAGGCGAATGGACTGGGGCGATGTGCCTGACGGAGCCGCAGGCGGGCTCGGACCTCGGACCCGTGCGGACCAAGGCGATGGACAATGGCGACGGGACCTACGCGATCACGGGCCAGAAGATCTACATCACCTGGGGCGACCACGACTGCGCGGACAATGTGATCCACCTCGTCCTCGCGCGGCTGCCCGACAGCCCGGAGGGCTCGCGCGGCATCTCGCTCTTCCTGTGTCCGAAGATGCACGTCAACGACGACGGCTCGCTGGGCGAACGCAATGATTTCAAGCCGATCGGGCTGGAACATAAGCTCGGTATCCACGGCAGCCCGACCTGCGTGATGGAGTTCAACGGAGCCACAGGCTATCTCGTCGGCGAAGTGAACCGCGGACTGGCCTGCATGTTCACCATGATGAACGAGGCGCGACTGTTTGTCGGCGTGCAGGGTGTGGCGATCGGCGAGCGCGCCTACCAAGCCGCGCTGCAATACGCGAATGACCGCGTGCAGGGCGTGCCGCCGGGACAGGAGCCGGGCGCGCCGATCGTCGAACACCCCGATGTGCGCCGCATGCTGATCGACATGAAAGCCAAGCTGATGGGCGCGCGCATGCTGGGCTTCGCCACCGCCGAAGCCGCCGATCTGCACCGCCACAAGCGCGAAGGACTGCTCACACCCATCTGTAAAAGCTATGGTTCCGATTTGGGTGTCAGCGTCGCGAGCACGGCCGTGCAGGTCCACGGCGGCATGGGTTTCGTGGAGGAAACCGGCGCGGCGCAGCACTTCCGCGACTCACGCATTGCCCCGATCTACGAAGGCACGAACGGCATCCAGGCCATCGATCTCGTAGGGCGCAAGCTCAAGCGCGACGGCGGCGAGGAGATGCGTGCGCTGATCGGTGAATTGCGTGATGCTGTCGAAGGCGTCCGCAACGCTGGTGATCTCGACGTCTGCGCCCGCGCCATGGAGCAGGGGCTGGAGACACTCTCTACTGCGACCGACATCGTGCTCAACGCGACCGAAGTGGACGCACTCGCCGTGGCCTCGACCTATCTTGATCTGGCCGCCCACGTCATCGGCGGCAGCCTGTTCGCCAAGGCGGTCGCTCGCGGCAAGCAGTCAGGCGACGCACACGCCGCCAACATGGCGGCTTTGGCCCGCTACCACGCGCTTCGCGTCATGCCCGCCGCCGACGGCATGTTGGAGGCCATCCGCGCCGGCGCCGATCCGGTCTTCGCCTTCCCGCGCGCCCAGCTGGCGGACGTTTAGTGAGCACGCGCCCGCAACCGCCTGTCGAAGCGCTGACCGGGCAGGATGTCCCGGACCGCCCGCATCAGCGCCCGATCAAGCGCACGCGCCGCATCACGGCGCCGCAGATCACGGGGCGCAAGGGCAAGTCGCCTATCGTATGCCTGACCGCCTATGACGCGCCGACAGCCGAGATCATCGACCCGCATTGCGATCTGATTCTGGTGGGCGACTCCGTCGGCATGGTGGTGCATGGCCTGCCCAGCACGGTTGGCGTGACGCTCGACATGATGGTGCTGCACGGCAAGGCCGTGATGCGCGGCGCGAAGACGGCACTCGTCGTCGTCGATCTGCCGTTCGGCTCCTATGAGGCTTCTCCGGAACAAGCCTTTGCGTCCGCGTCGCGCGTGATGATGCAGACTGGCTGCCAGGCGGTGAAGATCGAGAGCGGGTCCTACGCGACGGAGACGATCAGCTATCTCGTCCAGCGCGGCATCCCGGTGATGAGCCATGTCGGCCTAAGGCCGCAATCGCTGCACGTCTTCGGCGGCTTTCGCGCGCGGGGCCGGACGGACGCGATCTACAAGGAGATCGTCGACAATGCCAAAGCGGCTGCCGATGCAGGCTCCTTCGCCATTGTGGTCGAGGGCGTCAGCGCCGAGCTGGCAGAGGAAGTGACAGACGCCATCGACATTCCGACCATCGGCATCGGCGCGTCGGCTCAATGCGACGGGCAGATCCTCGTCACGCCGGACATGCTCGGCCTGTTCAAGCGCGTGCCGAAATTCGTGCACAAATACGGCTCCATGCGCGATGATGTGGAAGCTGCCGTGAAAGCCTATGCGTCGGACGTGTCGGACCGGAGCTTTCCGCGCGCGGAAAACCTCTACGTGTTCAAGGACTGACGCGTTCAAGGACTGACGCGCCCGCCTGACCGAATAGTCATGCCCTTTGCGGTTGCGACTCCCACAGGGCGCAGTTAATCGTCGGCCACGTTTTCCACGGGCTGTCCGCCCGCATTCTCGCGCAGGGTCATCATGGTCGATTTCATCTCCGAAGTCGAAGAGGAGCTGCGCAAGGACGACTACAACAAGTTCCTGCGCAAATACGGGCCTTTCGTGCTCGGCCTGCTGGTCGCGATCGTGGGCTATGTCGGATGGCTGGAATGGCGCGACTACAGCCAGACGCGCACGGCGCGCGCGGCCGCCGCGAGCTATATCGCTGCCGACGACCTGCTGCAGGACGGAAAGAATGATCAGGCGCGCGCGGCCTTCCTCGCGCTCGCAGACAAGGCGCCGGACGGCTATGCCGGGCTGTCGCTCATGCGCGCGGCCGTCATCTCGACCGAAGCGGGCAATGCCGCCGAAGCGGTGCGTCTCTACGATGCCGCGTCGGCGCGGTTCGACAACCCGCGCCATGTCGATCTCGCCAAGCTGAAATCCGCCTATGTGCTGGCGAATCAGGGCGCTTGGGATGATGTGGAGCGCCGCGCCGAGTCCATCGCCGCGGACGGTGCGCCCTATGAGTTCCTCGCCCGCGAGCTGTCGGCCTCTGCCGCGCTGAACCTCGGGAACACCGATGTCGCGCGCGAGCGTTTCGGCTATCTCGCCAATATCCCGGGCGTGCCGCAAACGATCGCCCGGCGCGCGCAACAGGCGTTGACGCTGATCGATACCAGCGCGCAAGCGACCGCAGCCCCTGAAGGATCAGAGTGATGTTTCTGCAGAAGACGACCTCTAACTGGTTGCGTAAGCCTGCCGTGCTGGGCGCGGCGCTGCTGCTCTCCGCCTGCTCCACGCTGGACGCCATCAACCCGTTTGGCGGCGGTGACGACGGCGCGGATCAGGGAGAGATACCCGAAGACGCCCGCCGCATCCCGATCCTGGAACTGTCCGATACGCTGACTGTAACAAACCCAGGCTCGGCACCGATCGTCCTTCCGCCTGCCTATGTGAATACCGACTGGCCGCAAGCGGGCGGCAATGTGCAACACGTCGTCCAGCACACGGGCGCTTCCGGCTCGCTGGTCAAGGCGTGGTCCAAAGATGTCGGCGACGGCTCGGGACGCAAGGGTTTCATCGCCGCACCGCCGGTCATCGCCAACGGCGTCGTCTATGTGTTCGATGCGGACAATACGGTGCGCGCGTTCAACGAAACCGACGGCGGCAGCCTGTGGACCTACAAGCTGGAAAAGGAAGCCGTCGGGTCCACGCGCACGCAGGGGACATCCATCATCGACCGCGTCCGCGATCCGGGTTCCTTCCTCGAAGGCTCCGCAGCCGACAAGAACGGCGTGGGCGGCGGCGTCGCCTATGAGGGCGGCATCATCTATGTCAGCTCGGGTCTCGGACTTGTCGCCGCGCTGGACGCACAGACCGGTGCGCCGATCTGGGTGAAGCAGTCCCGCGTGCCCATGCACTCCGCACCCGTCGTCGCGGATGGCCGGGTTTTCGCAATCACGGACGACAACGAAATCTTCGCTTATTCAGCTGCGGACGGCGAGGTGCTTTGGACCTATCAAGGCATTGTTGAAACCGCGCGCATGCTGACCGTG
>JAHDEU010000119.1 GCA_020628635.1 Hellea sp.
GCTGGTGGGCGGCCTCGTGCAGATCGACGACTTCAACCTCGACGCCACCGCAGGGCACACGCGCGGGCAGCGTGGACGGCGACGGCGTGATGGCCGGGCCCTATGTCACGGCCAAGCTGACGGACCGCCTCTATGTGGATGCGCGCGCCGCCTGGGGTAGCTCTGATAACAACGTCAATCCGCTGGGTACCTTCAGCGATGAATTCGACACGTCCCGCGCGCTCTATGCCGCGACGCTGACGGGCGAGTTCACGGTGTCCGATCAATGGCGCATCCGCCCGGAAGCGTCGGTCAAGCACCTGTCCGAGACACAGAAGGACTACACCGACAGCCTCGGCGTGGTCATCCCGGAGCAAACTGTCGATCTCGGCGAGCTCTCCTTCGGACCAAGAGTGTCGCGCCAGTTCACATATGACAATGGCTGGGCCTTCACGCCGTTTGTGGAAGCGACGGGCATCTACAGCTTCGGCGACGAGGTCGATGCGGTCCTGGGCTCGGAAACCCGCCTGCGTCTGGAAGGCGGCGCGGCGTGGAGCTCGTTGAACGGCGTGCGCGTCGGCGTGTCGGCCTTTGCGGACGGCCTCGGCGGCTCGGACCTCGACAGCTCGGGCGTGCGCATCAGCCTCGCCTACGCGATGAAGTAAAGGGGGCGCCCCCGTCCGGGGTGCGAAACCCCCGAAAATTCCGCATCCCGGACCGACCCGGAGCTCTTTGAGGGCTCCGGGTCTTTTCGTTTGGGGAGAGATCGGGCCCAGACGTGAAAGGCCCCGGCCACAAGGGCCGGGGACGAGTTGGATTTTTAAAAAAGTGCTTGTTCCCGGCCCTTGTGGCCGGGACCTTTCACGCACCTCGCCGATGGCAGCGCTCTACACCATCACCCGCGGATTCATCACCCCGTCCGGGTCCATCGCCCGCTTGATCCGTCGCAGCATGTCCATCTTCACCGGGTCGGCGCGCCGGGCCAAAGTTTCCCGCTTCATGATGCCGATGCCGTGCTCGGCCGAGATCGAGCCGCCGAGATCGTCCACGATGTCGAAGACCGTTTCCGACACGTCGTCCCAGCGCGCGAGGAACGCGTCGCGGTCCGCGCCGTCGGGCTGCGCGACGTTGTAGTGGATGTTGCCGTCGCCGAAATGGCCGAACCCGACGGGACGGCAGCCCGGAACCACGCGCTGCATGGCGGCGTCGGCGCGGGTGAAGAACTCCGCAATGCGGTCCAGCGGCACGGTGATGTCCTGCTTGATCGATCCTCCGAGGAACTTCTGCCCTGCGCTCATATGCTCGCGGATGGACAGCAGGGCGCGGGCTTGCGTGTCGCTCTGCGCCAGCACGGCGTCGCGCACGAGGCCGTCGTCTATTGCGCCCTCCAGCAAGTCGCTGACCAGCGCTTCCCCGGCGGCGGCATTGGCGACCTCGAAATCGGCCAGCACATACCACGGATGGGCTTCGGGGAAGGGATCGCGCTCGTTCTCGAAATTGTCCGTGACCGCCGCAAAGCCGATGCGCGACATGACCTCGAACATGGCGAGCGCGGGCCCGCGCAGCCGGGTCATCAGCGCGACGGCGTCCTCGACCGACCCGACCGCCATCATGGCGCGCGCGACAAAGTCCGGCTTGGGAAACAGCTTCAGCGAGGCGGCGGTGATGATGCCGAGTGTTCCTTCCGCGCCGAGAAACAGCCGCGACAGGTCATAGCCGGTATTGTCCTTGCGTAAGGAGGTCAGCCCGTTGAACACGGATCCGTCCGCCAGCACCGCTTCCACGCCGAAGACGAGGTCGCGCGTGGTGCCGTATTTCAGCACGTGATTGCCGCCCGCATTGGTCGACAGCACGCCGCCCACGGTCGCCGTGCCCTCGCTGGACAGCGTCAGCGGGAACTTGCGGTCCGCCGCGTCGGCGGCGTTTTGCGCTGCATGCAGCGTCGCGCCCGCCTCTACGACCATCGCGCCCGCCGTGACATTGACGTCGCGCACCCGGTTCATGCGGCGCAAGGACAGCAGCACTTCGCCCTGGGGTGTCTGCCCGCCGACCAGCCCGGTATTGCCGCCTTGCGGGACAATGGACAGCCCATGCGCCGCGCAGAGTCGGACGGCTTGCGCGCATTCTTGCGTCGATCCGGGCATGAGCAGGATCGGCGTGTTGCCCTGATATTTGTCGCGCCACTCCACCAGGCTCGGCGCGATGATGTCCGGGTCCTGCGTCCACGACTTGGACGGCAGGGCGTCGATCAGGGCCTGTATTCCGGGCGTGTTCATAAGCTCGGACCTATCACAATTTCACCCGCGCGCAGCGTCGTCACGCAGCCATCCACCACGCTGACAATGGTCGACGGCCGCCCGCTCGGATCGCCCGCGCCGGGCACGGCCGCCACGCCGGGAAAGTCCGCGCGCGCCTGCTCCACATCGGCGACAGAAGGCTGGCCCGACAGATTGGCGGAGGTCAGGGCGAGCGGGACGAAGCAAAGGTCTTCGCGCCAGACAATGTCCGGGCAACGCAGCGCGACGGTCGTGCCGTTGCCCCCCAAGCATTCCGGGGCGAGCCCGGCGGGCTTGGCGGGCAGCACGAGGGTCAGCGGGCCGGGCCAGTGCTGCGCCATCAGCGCGCGCGAGACGTCGCAGACGTCCGCCAATCCTTCCGCCGCCGCCGCGTCCCGCACGCACACCGCCAGCGGCTTGTCCGGCGCGCGGCCCTTGGCGGCGAAGATGCGCGCCACGGCGGATGGGTCGTCCGCGCGCGCGGCCAACCCCGCGACTGTCTCGGTCGGCAGCAGGACGAGGTCGCCCGCCGCCAGGGCGGCGGCGGCTCGGGCGACCTCCGGCATTGTTGCGGACAACGGGTTGTGTGAAGGAAATGTCACCGTTTCATGGTAATGCGTCCCACCCGCGATTGACAGTTGAAAGCGCGCCCCGCCCGCGCCACAGACCGCCGCATCATGGCTCCGCTCACGGCAGACATTGCAGGCGACGACGCAGCGCCCGGCTCGCTGGCGGCCACCGTGCTGCGCGAGGTCCGGTTCTTTGCCGGGCTGTTCGCGATCATGCTCGGCCTGCTCACATTCGTCTGGGGCCACTACAAGATACCCAGCGAATCCATGCAGCCGACGCTGGAGGTCGGCGACCACATCTATGTGTCGAAATTCGCCTATGGGTGGTCGCGCCACAGCCTGCCCTTCGGCCTGCACCGCCTGCCGCTGGGCGACGGGCGCATCATGGCGCGCCTGCCCGAACGCTCCGACATCGCGGTGTTCCGCAACCCCAATACAGAACGTGTGACCATCAAGCGGGTCGTGGGCCTGCCGGGCGACGAGGTGCGGGTGGTGGACGGGCGGCTGGAGATCAATGGCCGGATCGTGCCCAGAGGCGAGGGCGCGGAGTTCCTCTACCGCACGCAGGACAGCCGCGGCGGCGGCACGGTGATGCGCTCCACCCAGCATGTCGAGGATCTGGGTGCCGAGCCTCACCTGATCTGGGAGCAGTCGGACGGCGCCCCTCTCGACAATACCGAAACCTATGTCGTGCCGGACGGCCACGTCTTCTTCATGGGCGACAACCGGGAGCGCTCGACCGATTCGCGCCTGACGGACCTCGGCCCCTTCGGCGCGCAGCTGACGGGCGACGACGTCGGGCCGGGGTTTGTTCCTGTCTCGCACCTCATCGGCCGCGCCGACCTCTTGCTGTTCTCGTTCAACCGCTGCGACCGCGGCGAGGGCCTGCGCTGCCCGGACGAGGGCCGGGCGATGAGCGGGCTGTAGGTCCGGTGGTGGGGGAGCGCGTCGATACCGTCATCCTCGTGCGGCACGGCAGGCCCGCATTGTCCAAGCGCGTGCGGCTGACTTGGCGGGGTTTCCGCGACTGGTGGGTTCTCTACGACGAAGGCGGCATCGTGGCAGACCAGAAAGTGCCCAAGCGCGTGCGCCAATGGGCGCGCGAGGCCGATCTGGTCGTGACCAGCCCGCTGCCCAGAGCCGTGGAGTCGGCGCGCATGGCGGCAGGCCGCGAGCCGGACGAGCAATGGCCGTCCTTGGTCGAGGCCGCCCTGCCGAGCCCGCCTCTGGGGCCTCTAAAACTGAGGCCCAAGAGTTGGGGCACGGTCGCGCGCATTCTCTGGGCGGTGGGCTATAGCGACGGCATGGAAAGCCACGGCGAGGCGCGGGCGCGGGCCAATGCGGTCGCGGACGATCTGGCGCTCCGGGCCGCAGGTGGAAATGTGGTCTATGTTCAGGGGCACGGATGGTTTAACCGCATGGTCAAGGGCAGCCTGATGGCACGCGGTTGGCGCGTGCGCAGCCAGAATGGCGACCTGCATTGGAGCCGCCGCCGCCTGACGCGGCCAAGAAGAGACAACGGGATGAATAAGTGAGCGACACACCGATCAAGGATATGAGCTTCGAGGCCGCATTGTCCGAGCTGGAAGGCATCGTCGCCAAGCTCGAAGGCGGCTCGGCCGAGCTGGAGCAGTCCATCGCGATCTACCAGCGCGGCGCCAAGCTCAAGGCCCATTGCGAGGGCAAGCTGCGCGACGCCCAGCTCAAGGTGGAGAAGATCGTGCTCGCGCCCGACGGCAGCGCCCATACGGAACCGTTAGACAACGCATGACCGCAGAGGCCGTGCTCGACAAAGTGACCACCGCCCGCCAACGCTTCGCCGCGCGCCTGTCCGCTGTGGCGGCCGATGTGGAACTGTGCCTGGCGCGGGAGCTTCCGCAGCCGACGGGCCACCAATCCGACATCATGGAGGCCATGCGCTACGCCGCGCTGGGCGGTGGCAAGCGGTTGCGGCCGTTTCTGACAGTGGAGGCCGCGCGCCTGCTGGGCGGGGACGAGGCAAGCGCGCTGCATGTCGGCTGCGCGCTGGAATGTCTGCATGTCTACAGCCTCGTCCATGACGATCTGCCCTGCATGGACGATGACGATCTGCGCCGGGGCCGCCCGACCGTCCACCGCGTCTATGACGAGGCCATGGCGGTGCTGGCGGGCGACGGGCTGCTGACGCACGCCTTCCAGATGCTCAGCGATGAGGCCGCCCATTCCGATCCGGCTGTGCGCATCCGGCTGGTCGCGGAGCTCGCCCGCGCCTCCGGCACGCATGGCATGATCGGCGGGCAGGTCGTGGACATCACCGTGCTTGAGTCCGAGCGCGACACCGCGCTGATCACATCGCTGCAGGCCATGAAGACCGGCGCGCTGATCCGCTTTGCCACGCAGGCGGGCTGCTTGGTCGCGGGCGGGCAGGCGCAGGATTTCGCGGCGCTGAACAGCTACAGCACCGCGCTGGGGCTCGCCTTCCAGATACAGGACGACGTGCTCGACGTGGAAGGCGACGCGGCGGTGGTGGGCAAGGCGGTCGGCAAGGACGAACATCTCGGCAAGGCCACATTCGTGTCATTGCTCGGCCTTGCTGGCGCGAAAGACAAGGCCCGCCGCCTGGGCGACACGGCCAAGGCCGCGCTGGCCCCATACGGCGAAAAGGCGCAGACGCTGATCGGCGCTGTGGATTTCGTGCTGGAACGAGAGCACTAGGACAGATGATGACCCAAACACCGCTTCTCGACACCGTCAGCTACCCGGAAGACATCCGCGACTTCTCGCGCGAGCAGATCAAGCAGCTCGCCGACGAAGTGCGCCACGAAGTCATCGACGCGGTCTCGGTCACGGGCGGGCATCTGGGCGCGGGGCTCGGCGTGGTCGAGCTGACGGTCGCCATCCACCACGTCTTCAACACACCGGATGACAAGCTGATCTGGGATGTCGGGCACCAGTGCTATCCGCACAAGGTCCTCACGGGCCGCCGCGACCGCATCAAGACGTTGCGCAAGGGCGGCGGGCTGAGCGGCTTCACCAAGCGCGCGGAGAGCGAATACGATCCCTTCGGCGCGGCTCACAGCTCCACCTCGATTTCCGCCGGGATGGGCTTTGCCGTCGCGCGCGATCTGGATGGGCGCGACAACAACGTCATCTCCGTCATCGGTGACGGCTCCATCACGGCGGGCATGGCTTACGAGGCGATGAACAATGCGGGCGCGTCCGACTCGCGCCAGATCGTGATCCTCAACGACAACGACATGTCCATCGCCCCGCCTGTGGGCGCGATGAGCAACCTGCTGTCCCGCACGGTCTCCTCCGGCGGCTACCAGGCCTTGCGGGGTGCTGCGAAAGCCCTCGTCAAGGACGCACCGCGCCCGCTGAAGAACACCGCCCGCAAGGCCGAAGAGTTCACCCGCGGCATGTTCATGGGCGGCACCTGGTTCGAGGAGCTGGGCTTTCTCTATGTCGGGCCTGTCGACGGCCACGACCTCGACGCGCTCATCCCGGTGCTGGAGAATGTGCGCGACATGAAGGAAGGCCCCGTGCTGGTCCATGTGGTCACGCAAAAGGGCAAGGGCTACGCCCCGGCCGAAAAGTCCGCCGACAAATATCACGGCGTGAAGACGTTCAACGTCCAGACCGGAGAGCAGGCCAAATCGGTCCCCAATGCGCCCAGCTACACCAAGGTCTTCGCCCAGAGCCTCATCAACGAAGCGCGCCGCGACGACAAGATCGTCGGCATCACGGCGGCCATGCCCGGCGGGACGGGGATGAAGGAATTCGGCCAGGTCTTCCCCGACCGCATGTTCGATGTCGGCATTGCCGAACAGCACGCCGTGACTTTCGCCGCCGGGCTGGCCGCCGACGGATACAAGCCCTTCTGCGCGATCTATTCGACCTTCCTGCAGCGCGGCTATGACCAGGTGGTCCACGACGTCGCCATCCAGAACCTGCCCGTGCGCTTCGCCATGGACCGGGC
>JAHDEU010000120.1:0-5284 GCA_020628635.1 Hellea sp.
CTCATAAGGCGGGGTTCCAGCTGCGCTGGACGGTCCTCCTGCGTCGGACGCTAACGTTTTCACCACTACAGCCCCTCCGCTGCGCTCCGGAGCGGGTGAAAACGTTGTGTCGCGGTCAGCGCGATCTCGAGAGTCTTGGAGATTCCCGCGGGCGGGGCGGGATTCGAACCCGCGGTGGGCTTCCACCCACGCCGGTTTTCAAGACCGGTGCATTCAACCACTCTGCCACCCGCCCACGGGTGCGCGGGCGCTCTAGCGGCGGCGGGCCTGGCTCGCAAGGCCGTTAACCGTCCGCTCACCACACCCCGTAACGCCTGGAACACCACGCCTGAACACCACTCGCACACCACGCTTCCGAACCGGGGTTTAGCACTACCGGTCCTATAACGGGATCACTGCGAAGAGCCGCGTCAGACGGTTTCCAGCAGTGAAGGTGAGGGCGCCGGGGGGCGCCAACGACGCGACCTGGTGGAGTGCGACATGACGAAGATGAAAACGATACTGGCCCTGATGGCCGCTTGCGCCTTCGGGGCAACCGGATGCGCCACGGGCAGCGTGACCAAGACGGCGCAGGCCGCGCCGATCACCTACAAGATCGGCCAAGGCGACGCGCAATACGCCGCCATCGCCATGCCGGAGCGCCGCAGCCGCGCCGCACGCCCCATCAGTGTCCCGCAGCCCGACCCGGCACCGCGCGGCGTGCAGCCCAAGCAGTTCGACATGAGCCGCGTGGACACGCAGCTCTACAAGCACCAGCGCGTCGGTAAACGCTATTCCATCATGGGCAAGTCCTACACACCCAAACACCAGCCCAGCTACGATGTGGTCGGCACGGGTTCATGGTACGGACCGAATTTCCACGGCAAGCCCACTGCGACCGGCGAAATCTTCGACAAGCGCGCCCTGACGGCGGCGCACAAGACGCTGCCGCTGAACTCCATGCTCTTCGTGACCAATCTGGAGAACGGACGCACGCTGACGGTCCGCCTGAACGACCGCGGACCCTTCGTCGGCGACCGGATCCTCGACCTTTCCGAGGCGGCTGCCGAAGCGCTCGGCTTCAAACACGCCGGCAAGGCCAAGCTGCGCGTGCAATATGCCGGTCCGGCCGATCCGATGGCCGCGAGCCGTTCGGTCGCTCGCCCTGCCCGTCCCGTCCCGGCTCCGCTGGAGAACATCGCCGAGGCACCCGCGCCCTTCGTGCCGGCTCCGGTCGCACCGCTGAAAGTGACGCCGAGCGTGCCGCAATATGGCGAGCCGATCATCCCGGCCCCGATCGCTCCGAGCGCCCCGAAGCGCGCACCGGAAGCCGACCTGCCCAAGGGCGAGGACGTGACCCTGATCATCAAGGGCCAGATCCACATCGCCAGCGCGGACGAGACGGACCAGCCGCGCTGGATTACGGGCGCCGTCCCGACACGCTAATTAGCGCGCACCACCGCCTTGCGGTGGCCGACATTGGCGGGCAATAGCGATGCGGGCATCCACAAGGGTGCCCGCAATCGATTCACGCCACGGTCCATGTTCAAACCCTTCTGCCTTTCGCTCACCCTGCTCACACCCACTGCGGCCTTCGCCCAGAATCTAGACCAGAGCTTCGAGACGGAAGCCGAAAAGGCGGTCATCCTCGACCACGCCACCGGCATCGTGCTGTTCGAAAAGGACGCGCGCACACCGACACCGCCCGCTTCCATGACCAAGATCATGACCGCACAGCTCGTGTTCGAAGCGCTGCGCGACGGCGAGGTATCAGAGGACACGACCTTCAAGGTGTCGGAAGAGAGCTGGCGGCGCGGCGGGGTGAAATCCGGCAGTTCGACCATGTTCCTCAAGCTCGGCTCGGACGTGCCGGTGATCGACCTGTTGCGCGGCGTCATCGTGCAGTCCGGCAATGATGCGTGCATCACCCTCGCCGAGGGGCTGTCGGGTTCGGAAGACGCCTTTGCCCGCCGCATGACGGAGCGCGCGGCAGAGATGGGTCTCGACAGCGCGACTTTCGTCAACGCGACCGGCTGGCCCGATCCGGGCCACGAGATCAGCACGCTGGACCTCGCCAAGCTCACCCGCGCGCAGATCAGCGAGTTCCCGGATCGCTACGAGATGTATGCGGAGCGCAGCTACACCTGGAACGGGATCAAGCAGGACAACCGCAACCCGCTGCTCGGCCGCTATACAGGCGCGGACGGGGTGAAGACGGGGCGAACGGATGTGTCCGGCTACGGTCTCGTCGGTTCGGCCGTGCGCGACGGGCAGCGGCGCATCATCGTCATCAACGGGCTCGACAGCAATTCGGCACGCCGATCCGAGGCCATCCGCATCATGGACGCGGCGTTTCGCGATTTCGAGGTGGTCGAGGCTTTCGCGCCCGGCGACGCGATGGGCGAGAGCCCGGTCTATATGGGCAAGGCCGACACGGTCGGGCTGGTCCTGCGCGACGCCGTATCGCTCGGCACGCACCGCGCGGATCGCAAGGCGATCACGGCGAAGATCGAATATCGCGACGTTCCCGCTCCCGTGCAGGAAGGCGCGCAGATTGCGGAGCTGATCGTGACCAAGGCGGGCGTGGAGGCCGGGCGCTATCCGCTCTACGCGGCGACTTCCGTCGAACGGCGCGGCTTCTTCGCGCGCGCGGGCGCAGCATTCATGCAGAAAATCAGGGGCTGATATGGCTGGCCAATTCATCACATTCGAGGGCGGCGAAGGCGCGGGCAAGACGACCCAGGCCAAGATGCTTGCCGACGCGCTAGAAGCCGTGGGCGTCGAGACGATCCTGACCCGCGAGCCCGGCGGCACATTCGGCGCGGAATCGATCCGCAAGCTGGTGCTGGAAGGGACAGATGACCGCTGGTCCGGCATGACCGAACTGCTGCTCATGTATGCCGCGCGGCTCGACCATGTGGAGAAGCTGATCAAGCCCGCGCTGGAGCGTGGCGCCTGGGTGATATCAGACCGCTTCTCCGACTCCAGCCTCGCCTATCAGGGCTATGCCCGCGATCTGGGCGCGGACACGGTGCGGCAGGTCCATGACGTCGTCATGGGCGGTTTCGCGCCGGACCTGACGCTGGTGTTCGACATGGACGTCTTCCTGTCGCTCAAGCGCGTGGAGCAGCGGGCATCCGAACAGGATGAGAGCCTGTCGCGCTTTGACAAAGCGGGACAGGCGTTCCACCGGACCATTCGCGAAGCCTTCCTCGACATTGCGCGCCGCGATCCGGAGCGCGTGAAGATCGTCGATGCCGACGGCTCCAAACCGGCTGTCCACGCGCGCATCCTCGGCAAGCTGACCGAAAAGTATCCGGAGTTCGCGGGCCGACTGAGTGGCGCGTAAAGAGGTCGAGATACCGGAAGCCGACCGCAGCGAGGGCTCGGCCCATCCGCGCGAGGTCTATGACCTGCTCGGCCATGCGGATGCGGAAAGCCGCTATCTCGATGCCAAGCGCTCCGGCCGGATGCACCATGCCTGGCTGATCACGGGCGCACCGGGCATCGGCAAGGCGACGCTGGCCTACCGCATCGCGCGTGACCGGCTGGGCGGGTCGAGCCTGCTGGACGGCTCGCTCGACATTCCGTCGAATGACCCCGTCGCGCAGCGCATCGAAAGCCAGGGCCACGGCAATCTGTCGGTTATCCGGCGGCCCTACGACCCCAAGGCCAAGCGCCTGAAACGCGACGTACCCGTCGATGAAATCCGCAAGCTCGCCAAGTTCTTCCAGAGCACGGCGGCAGAGACGGATGATTGGCGCGTTTGCATCGTCGACAAGATCGACGATCTGAACCGCAATGCGGAAAACGCGATCCTGAAACTGCTGGAAGAGCCGCCGACGCGCACGCTTTTCCTGCTGCTGGCCGACAATCCGGGCAAGCTGCTGCCGACGATCCGCTCGCGATGCCTGCACCTGCCGCTCCATCCCGTGCCCGACGAGGGATTGGCACGGTGGCTGAAGTCACGGACCGACATTCGCCCGGAGTTTCAACAGGCTGCGGTCGCTCTTTCGCGCGGCGCGCCGGGCAAGGCGCTGGCTCTGGCGCGCAATGTGGAGGGCGTGCTGCATCCGCTGAAACGGCTGATGCAGTCCTTGGCAGGCGGCGGCGATGACATGGCTCTGGCCAAGACGCTGGCGGCCAAGGCCAATGAGACGGCGCGGGAGCTGTTCTGGGACGCCCTCATTGACGTGCTCCATGCGCAGGCGGTCTTCGCGGCGACAGGCGACTGGCGCGGACCCTATGAGCCAATCAAGGCGCTGAAGTCGCCGCAGAGCTGGATCAGGCTGGCAGAGGACGCGCAGGACACGCGCGCGGCCGAGACCGGCATCAACCTCGACAAGACAGCGGCCATGTTCGATCTCATCTCCAAGGTGAGGGCGGCATGATCGACAGCCACGTCAATCTGCACGGCGAGAAATTCGACGACGATCGCGCCGAGGTCATCGCGCGCGCGGCCGACGCCGGCGTGACGCATATGATCAACATATGCTGCAACATCAGAGACTTCGACGCGGTGGTGAAAGTCGCGGAGGAGCACGACAATATCTGGGCCACGGTCGGCACGCACCCACACGACGCCAAGGACAATCCCGACATCACGGCCGCCCAGCTGATCGAGATGGCGCAGCATCCCAAGGTCGTCGGCATTGGCGAGACCGGCTATGATTTCCACTACGGCTACAGCGCCAAGGACGAACAGGTCGCCAATTTCGCGGCCCATATCGAAGCCTCGCAGCGGAGCGGACTGCCGCTGGTCGTGCACACGCGAGAAGCCGACGAGCTGATGCTGGACGCGTTGAGAGAGAGCGGCGCGGGGCGGGACTATCCGGCGCTGCTGCACTGCTACACTTCGGGGCAGGCGCTGGCGGATTGGGCCGCTGAGGCTGGACTCTATTTCTCGGTCTCCGGCATCGCGACGTTCAAGAATGCGCACAGCGTTCGCGACTGCATCAGGACCATGCCCGACGACCGCATCATGCTGGAAACCGACTGCTCTCGCGCCCGTGCCACATCGCGGCCGCCGCAACGAGCCCAGCTTCCTGCCGCATGTGGCCGAAGCGCTCGCCGAGGTGAAAGGCTGGACACTGGACGAGACGGTGGAGCGCACGGATGCGGCAGTCTTCAACCTTTTCAAGAAGATGATACGATGAGCTTGCGCGCCACGATACTCGGATGCGGCAGCTCTGGCGGCGTACCGCGCGTCGGCGGCGACTGGGGAGTCTGCGACCCGTCCGAGCCGAAGAACCGTCGTTCGCGCTCTTCGCTGTTGGTCGAGAAAGTCGGCAAGGACGGCGTCATC
>JAHDEU010000120.1:5294-6761 GCA_020628635.1 Hellea sp.
CGAGGAAGAACCGGATCAGAAACACTGTACAACCATCCTCATCGACACATCGCCCGACCTGCGCGAACAGCTGCTCGCCAGCAAGACAGAGCGCCTCGATGCCGTATTCTACACTCACGACCATGCTGATCAGAGCCACGGCATCGACGACCTCCGTGCCATCGCCTACCGTATGCGCGCGCAGATCCCGACCTACATGGACCAGCACACTAAAAGCGCGGTGTGGGAGCGGTTCAACTACTGCTTCGAAATGCCTGAGGGACGGGTGCATCCGCCGATCCTCGCGCTGCAGGACTTGATTTCAGACGGCACCAAAACCTCCGTTAGTGGACCCGGAGGAGAGGTGTTGATTGAGACCTTGGAAGTCAGCCATGGCCCAACCCCATCCTTGGGGTATTTGATTGACGATACGCTCGCATATAGTCCGGATGTTTGGGGAATATCTGACGAGGTGCTCAAACGGTTGGACGGCGTTGAAGTTTGGATCGTCGATGCGTTGCGTTACAGCCCGCATCCGACCCATGCACATGCGGATAAAACACTGTCTTGGTTGGCAAAGGCAAAAGCGAAATCGGCGGTGCTGACAAACCTCCATATTGATATGGATTATGCGACTTTGTGCGAGGAGTTGCCGCCCGTGATAAAGCCTGCCTATGACGGGATGCGGGTCAATCTTCCGGCCTAATATCCCAGCCAATCAATACTGGGCCTTTAGGACGCAATTCAATAATTCCATAAGAACCTGTCCGTAGCTTTAGTGGTACAGATGTAACGCATTTGACCACATCCAAGAGAAATCTGGCGACACCGTTTGATGTGACAACAAGCGTATTGGATTTGCCATCACAGCCCGCAAGGAAGGCCTGCCAAGCTGTCCGCAGGCCGTCCACATCAACCTTCCAACCCGTCGGTGGAATGGCCTGCTCATCCCATTTTTCCAAAGCTTTCGCACCGATGCGGGCAATGACATCAGTTTCAGCGCGGCCTTCATCAGGGCCGTAATCGACTTCGGTCAAAAACTCCGCAATATCATAAGCTTGTTCACCTAAAATTGCCTGTGCCGTCTGACGCGTACGCTTCAAATCCGAAGAGAAAGCTTGGCCAAATTCAATATTTTTCAGCGCCTTTGAAAGACGGTCCGCTTGCGCCAGGCCTGATGATGACAGCGGCAAATCCGTTCGTCCGCCGACGCGCAATATCGTGTCACCTTTGTCAAAGGTGTTTCCGTGGCGGACGATATAAACGCGTCCCGAACTCATGATGTGAAAGGATCGCCGTGCTGCGCGATGAGGGCTCCCGCGCGCTGCAGGTCTTCTTTCGTATCGATCCCGGGGGACGAAATTTGCGGCGGTTCGACTTTTACAATTCCAATGCTCATGCCATTTTCTAAGGCGCGGAGCTGCTCTAAACCTTCCAGCATAGTTGGATTGCGGCAGCTTTGTGAACCGCTCCAAAGCGTCCCGACGA
>JAHDEU010000121.1 GCA_020628635.1 Hellea sp.
CCATCGGGCGAGCGGGAGATCAGAATGCTGGGCGACCTGAAGTCGGACGCCGATCGTTTCCGCGTGCGCGACGTCGATGTGGAGGCGGACGGGGCGGTGCTGCTGCTGATCGAAGACGCGGATAATGGCCGCCTGCTGCGCCTGTTGCCAGGCTAGCCCCGACTCCTCAACCTCTGTCCATCAGCGCGTGGAGCGCGATCTGCGCGACCGCATCGCGCAGCACGGCGCGGGCGTGGTCTGCGTGGCGCGGGTCCTGCAACACGTCGATCAGGTCATCGACCAGACCGATATCCTCGGGATAGACCAGCCCCACGCGCTCCAGGCTCGTCTGGCCGTTGATTTCCGCCGTGATGTCGGAGAGCGTGTACAGCGCATCTATCAGCGCCAGGGGGTCGGGTTCGCCCACTATGTCGGAGACGGCCGCGTCCTGCGCGTTCTCGGCTACCGCCTCCGGTTCACCACCCGAATTCCTGCGTTGCACTCCAGCCCGTTTCCGGATCAGGCCGCCGTGCTGGCCGCCTTGTCCTGCTTCTCCACCCTGACGGCGTCCAGACCGTCGAAAAACTCTCCGGGCGAAACGCCCAGCGCCTGGCAGAACTCCCACAACCGGCTCGCGCCGATGCGGTTGGTCCCGCGTTCATATTTCTGGATCTGCTGGAACGTCACGCCCGCCCGGTGCCCGAGCTCGGCCTGTGACAGGCCCTGGCTCGTGCGGAACAGGCGAAGCATGCGTCCCACATGCTGATCCACATAGGTTGTTCCACGTGCTGTCTGCTTCATAGTCATGCCATCCCGATACCATTCGTGACGCAACTATAAAGCGAAACATTAGTGAAACACCGTTTAAATCTACTAGGGGTTGCTAGATAGGACGCAAGTTATTTGACTTGTGACAAAATGACCCGATGTTGTGCCGTCTGCTCCACTGCTTGAACGAACGATAACCGTGTCCCACGCCTCGCGGGAGGTCGAATCACGACCGCCCTGTGTCCGCCCGGAGTTCGGCGATCAGGCCCGTCCGATGCAGCGCAGTGACTTGAATGCATCCGCGCGGCGCGGAAAGACCAGCGGGCTTTTGGAATCCCGCAGCGGATCGCGCATGTGGTACCCCGCCTCGCTGCGTCCCACCACCATGGCCCAGTGCGACCGGCCATTGGGCAGGATGAACCGCACCAGCGGATAGTCGCCGCGCGCCATGCATTGCGTGATCAGCGGGTCGGACACGGTATCGTAGTAGTGGGCCTGCGCCTGCCCGCCCGTCACTTCGGACACGCCGTTCCAGATCAGCCAGCCGCGCGGCGTGTAGTTGCCCGTGCGCGTCAGCCGCGCATTCAAGTCGCCCGGCGTGGTCTGGAAACCCAGATTGCCCAGCGCCATGGCGACCGACGTCACCACGCAGCCATCACTCGCCATCGTGTCGGAACTCTTGCCCAGCCGGTCGGACCCCCAGCGCGGGTCCTTTTGCAGGAAGGCCACGCGGTCGGGCAGGAAGCCGGGACGGGTGGTGGTCGCCGTGCCGTCCGTTGTCGGCACCGCATCCGGCGTTCCGCCGCAGGAGGCGAGCACAAAAGCAGCGCAGAGAATGAGGCCAGCCCGGAACATGGTTCCCCATGGCACGGCCATGGTTTCCGCCGCGTTAAGTCAGCTGGTTGACGCCGCGCTCCGTGCGGGTTGCGATGTCCTCGCCCAGCGGGTCGCTCTCCAGGAACTCCCCGGCCCTTTCCGCCCCGGCCCGCGCGTAGAATCGTGCGCCGTCCTCCGTCTCGCCCGCCAGGAGCACGCCGGACGGCTCGCCGCGCCTGTGCTCGACCGTGTAGGACAGGAGTTTCCCGGACGGGTTTTCGCCCGCGATCTTTCGCGCCGGCTCGACACGCTCTTCCTTGCGCAGACCCACCTGCGCGGGCGGCTCTCCGCTATAGAGCCCCGCCGCGTGTTTCGACGCCAACCCGCCATTGGCGTAGACGCAGGCGGTGAGGTTCCTCCCGCGCACCCGCGCATGCGCTTCGGCAATGGCGTGAAGCGAGTAGTTGTTGCCCGGCCCGCCGAAAAACGGCAGCCCGCCGGTCAGGCTCAGTGGACGCTCCCCGCGCGCCAGCCCGATCAGCGCCATGGCCTCCAGCGGCACGACCGGAAAGCAGCTGTAGAGGTCATACATGTCCGCGCCCTCCGCCAGCCCATGCAGCACGGCGGCCTGCGCGACAGAGCTGTGGAACACGTCGCGCTCGATGGGCGTGCAATCCGTGGCCTCGTTGTGGGCGTGCAGGAAGGTAACGTCGGTGATGCCGAGCGATTTGGCGTGGCCGTAGGTGCTCATCACCACCGCCGCGCCCTGATTGACCCGGTCCCGCGCGACCATGGCCTTGGTGTAGGGCGTGGAGACGACCGGATTGCGCGGTCCTGATGTGACGATGGCCTCGCCCGACAGGCCAGAGCGTTCAGTGGCAAAGGGGTTGCCGGCAGCAATGGCGGCAAACTCCTCCCACAGCGCGGCCATGTCCTGCCGGTACTCATCCCGGCTCTTTCCCAGCGCATGACGCCGCGCCGTTTCGAACAGGGCGTAGTAATACATCGGCGCGGCGATGCGGTGCGCGACCGCGGCGGGCGACACGATGAACGGGCCCGGCGGGTAGAGGCCGCGGTCGTCCAGCGGCTCGTTCCGCGTTTCGCTCCAGTCGGGCGACGCGCCCGCTTTTCCGGCCGCCTTGATGTTGGCGATGGCCTCCGCGCCGACAATGGCGACCGTCTCCGCCGTTCCGCTCATCAGCAGGCGGGCCGCATCGGCCACCAGCGTTTGCGGGGCCTGCCCACCGACATGGGAATAGGTGTGCGACCGGGCCGTTACCCCCGCCCGCGCGCAGACGCTGGCCGGGAAGTTGTTGCTGGCCCCGAAGGGGTTGGGAAAGGCCGGGCCGCTATCGCCGAACAGCCGGACGCCGAAGCAGACGTCCACGGAGTTCAGCCCGCCCATGGCCTCTCGCAACGCTGCGCCCGCCAGGTCTGCGGGACCAAAGGCATTGTCCAGATCGTCCGGCACGGCGCGGCTGTCCTGTGCTGCGCCGATGATGACGGGAAGTTGGTCGAGTGTGCTCATGGGCGCGGGTTAGCGCGGGCGGCCGGCTTCGCAAGCGAAGGACAGCCCTAGCAGATAGGCGAACTATTCCGCCGGTTGCAGGTCGCCCCAGTCCTGGGATGCGTCCCGCTCGGACCGGCTGCCCTTGCCCTCGCTCTCGCTCTCGCTCGCTTGCCCGGCCTCGTCTCCATGCTTGCGGATCCAGCGCAGCGCGTACCAGCCGACCACCAGCCCGGCCGCGACATTGGCTGCCGCGATGCCGCCGTAAAGGCCCGGCGTCTTCGCCACCAGCGAGCCCGCATAGGCGAGCGGCAGGAACAGCCCGAGCGAGCGCAGCACGTTGTAGCCCAGCGCGTGGCGGGCCCGGTCCATGCCGTTGAACGCAGCCGCCGCGCAGATCACCATGCCGTAGCCGAACAGCGAGAACGGCACGATGCGAAGATAGGTCTGCGCCTCGCTCGGGATGTCCGCGTCGGAGTTGAACAGCGCGGCCAGCGGCTCGCCGAACAGCCAGAGCGGCACGGCGATCACGGCGGCCCAGATGACGCACAGCCAGTAGGACAGCTTGAGGGATTTGGATATGCGCTCCGGCTTGGACGCGCCCCAGTCCTGCCCGGCGATGGGCGACAGCGCGGACGACAGTGCCAGCAGCGGAATTGTGGAGATCAGCTGCACCTGCCCCGCCACGCCGAAGGCCGCGACCGTGTCCTCGGAAAAGGTGGCGAGGATTGCGGTGACGACCATCAGGGTGAAGGGATGGACCATATTGCCGAGCGCGGCCGGGATGGCGACGCGCGCGGCGCGCACCCAGTCGGGGATCAGCGTCTTCAGCCCCGGTATCTTCCAGCGGATGATGTCCGTCTTGAAGGTCAGCATCCAGACAGCACCGAAGACTGTCACGATCTGCGCGATCAAGGTCCCGAGCGCCGCACCCGCCATGCCCATTTCCGGCAGGCCCCACAGCCCGAAGACCAACAGCGCGGTGACGCCGATATTCAGCAGGCTGCCCGAACACATCAGGATCGTCGGGAGGAGCGAGTTGCCCGTCGCGCGCACGATGAAGTCGCCCATCATGGCCATGGTCAGGAACGGCACGGCGACGAACCAGATGCGCATATAGCTTTCGATATGGGCCAGCGTGTCCTCGGATGCGCCCAGCAAGGTGAAGAGCGGCGTGGTGATGAACACGCCCAGCAGCGCGACCGAGCCCGTCACGATCAGCGCGAGCAGGATGGTGTGCAAAGCCCGTTCCGACGCGCCCTCCCCGTCATCCTCGCCCACCGCCCGGCTCACCAGAGAACTCGCCGCCGCGGAAAGCCCCAGCGCGAGGCCGGACACGACCGTGGTGACCGGATAGGCAAAGCTGATCGCCGCGAGCTTGTCGGAGCCGAGCTGGCCGATGAACAGCGTGTCGATCAGCGACACGCTCATCACGGCGAGGATACCAAACACCATGGGCCCGGCCATGCGCGCTATGGCGAGCCAGATCGGACCCTCGTCGAGGGCGTGGCCGTCATGTGTGGCGTCGTCGGATTCGGACATGGGAGGCCAACAGATCGGGGTGGCAGGTGTTCCGGGGTGCGGCAGCGTGGCTCACGGAAACATGCCTGCGGATGCGACACAGCGTTTTCACCCACTACGGAGCCCCCTCCTTCAGGGGGCGGAGTGGCTGTAGTGGTGAAAAGGCTAGTCGTCCGACGCAGGAGGACGCGCGACGCGAAGCGGCGGCGTCGGGTGTTGCCGCTGAAGAGCGGAACATAGCACTACATCTTGGCTCAGGCCGACTTGATCGGCCTGCCCATCTCCCGAAGCCACGGCAATCTACGCGAATTTTTGAGTGACAGTGTCGCACCAAGCACCACCTCGCTCGCTAGCAGGATAGGAGATGGGCCCGCCGATCAAGTCGTCGGGAGCTGAGTCTATGAATGTAGGTGATTGTCCCCTTTCCACTCTTTAAAACACGTCACCTCGGACAAGCGCGGAGCGCGCCGATCCGGGACCTATCGGTGGGAACAAGCCTAGCGACCGCAAACCTCTCCCCGACTACCCCAACCCGACCGTAACCCCGGCCGATGGCCGGGCCGCGCTGGCGTCGCGCGGGCAACAATCCAGCCGCTTCGCGGCAAACCCCGCCGGGGGTGGATTGTTGGTGGGTGAGATCCCAAATAGCCGCTATGTCCGATACCCACTTCACCCCCCGAGAAATCGTCTCCGAGCTCGACCGCCACATCGTGGCGCAAAGCGACGCCAAGCGCGCCGTCGCCATCGCGCTTCGCAACCGCTGGCGGCGCAAGCAGCTGGACGCATCCTTGCGCGCCGAAGTCACGCCCAAGAACATCCTGATGATCGGCCCCACCGGTGTGGGCAAGACGGAGATCTCCCGCCGCCTCGCCAAGCTGGCCCGCGCGCCCTTCATCAAGATCGAGGCGACCAAATTCACGGAGGTCGGCTATGTCGGCCGCGACGTGGAGCAGATCATCCGCGACCTCGTGGAAGCCGCGATCACGCTGCTGCGCGAGTCCCGCCGCGCGGGCGTGACGGCGCAGGCCGAGGCGGCCGCCGAGAACCGCATCATCGACGCGCTCGCTGGCGACGCCGCCCGCGAGGGCACGCGCGAGGCGTTCCGCAAACGGCTGCGGGCTGGCGAGTTGGACGACACGGAAGTCGAGCTGGAACTCACCGACCAAGGCAATCCGTTTGGCGGCATGAACATCCCAGGGCAACCGGGAGGAGGCGGCTCGATCGGCATGATCGACCTGTCCGAAATGTTCGGGCGCGGCCGCACCAAGACGGTCACCATGAAGGTCCGCGACGCCTATGCCCCGCTGCTGGCGGAAGAGGCCGACAAGCTCATCGACGACGACGCGGTCAAGCGCGAGGCCGTGGAGCTGGCCCAGGAGGACGGCATCGTCTTCCTCGACGAGATCGACAAGATCGCCACGCGGCAGGATTCGCGCGGCGGCGAAGTCTCCCGCGAGGGCGTGCAGCGCGACCTGCTGCCGCTGATCGAGGGCACCACGGTCGCGACCAAATATGGGCCCGTGAAGACCGACCACATTCTGTTCATCGCGTCAGGCGCCTTCCACGTCGCCAAGCCGTCCGACCTGCTCCCCGAACTCCAGGGCCGCCTGCCCATCCGCGTCGAGCTCCGCGCCCTCACGGAAGCCGACTTCGTGCGCATCCTGACGGAACCCGAAGCCAGCCTCATCCGCCAATACACCGCGCTGATGGCGACCGAGGGCGTGGCGCTGGAGTTCACCGATGACGCGGTGGCGGAGATCGCCCGGGTGTCGGCGCTAGTGAACGGCAGTGTCGAGAACATCGGCGCAAGACGTCTCCACACCGTCATGGAACGCCTGCTCGATGACATCAGCTTCACGGCGACGGACCGCAGCGGCGAGACGATCGTGATCGACGCGGAGGCGGTGAAAGGGACCGTGGGCGAGCTGGCGAAGGATCAGGATTTGTCGAAGTTTATCTTGTAGGCAATCAGCGGAAGCTCCGCTCTGCCTCTGCTTAACTGGATCCCCGCCTTTGCGGGGATGAGCGAGGTTCGTGGGTTTCTCTCTCTTCGCTCATCCCCGCGAAGGCGGGGATTCAGTTGTGAGGGGTCATCAGTCTGGCTAGACTAGCTCCGATCTCGACTGGAGGCTCTCATGCTCGACTACGGCTTCTGCACTTACAT
>JAHDEU010000122.1 GCA_020628635.1 Hellea sp.
TCACACACCCCCTCCGCCGTCGGGCCGCGTTGCGGTCCTTTGGGCTACGACCCCCTGCTCGGGGGAGGGATTTCGACATGGTCGCCGGTTGGTCACCTGTCCGACAACAGCCGTCGCGGACCCACTCCTAAACCCGCTCATACTCCAGCTTCGGCAGCGTAATCGTCATATGGGTGCCGCCGCCGGGGCGCGGGTCCTGCCGCAGTTCCCCGCCATATTGCGCGGACATGCGGGTGATGACGGAGGTGCCGAGGCCGGTGCGGGCGGGCGCGTCGGTCTCAGTCGGCATGCCCACGCCGTCATCCTCGACATGGAGCGAGAAGGTGCCGTCCTCGGCCAACTCCGTGCGGATGGTCACGGTCCCGGTCCCGCGGCCGCGAAAAGCGTGTTTGAATGCATTGGTCACGCCCTCGCTCATCAGCAGGCCGATGGTCACGGCGTCGCGGTCGGAGACACGGATAGGCACGAAATCGGTCACGACCTCTATGTCCTGGCGCGGCATGGTGGACACCAGATCCGCCGCCACCCCGTCCAGCACGTCGTTCAGGTCGGTCGATGCCAGGTCGGGCGACAGGCGCAGGCGGCGGTGGGCGGTGGCAACCGAGTGGATGCGCGCGCGCGCGGCGTCCAGCGCGTCGCGCAGCTCCTCGCTCTGGCTGCGCGAGCGCTGCAAGCCCATCAGCGCGCTCACCATGCCGAGCGAATTGCCGACGCGGTGGTTCATGTCCTCCAGCAGGGTTTCGACGCGCTCCTGTTCCTGCTTCGCGTGGTCCTGGGCGGCGTAGGCTGTTGCCACCTCCGCTTCCGCGGTGCGTATCTCCAAACGGCTCGTGGCCAACACGGCAGCGGCGCGTCGGATGGAAACGAGCAGAAACACTCCGATCAGCAAGCCCGTCAACAGCGAAGCGATGACCAGCGCGGCCAGACGACGCTGCAACGTCCTGATGGTCTGTGTCGATCTGTCGGCCAAGGCGGCTTGAGAGGACTGGAAACGGCCATAGGGGGTGAGCACGGATATGTCCCCGGCCGCTCTGTAATAGCGCGCCGTCGCTTCCGCGGCGGCGGCCCGGTCGATTTGACCTTGCCGGAAGAGCTCGGAGAAACCGTCATGCTGTTGTCCGATCCGAGCGAGTATGGCGTCGACGTCGGGTCTTAGGGTTTCGGGCAGGCTGTCCAGATCGCTTTGGACGTCTTGGCGGTGGCTCGCATAATATGCGTCGATGGCCGCGAAATCATCGATCAGGGCTGGGTCTCCCGTCAGCAGATATTCGTTGTGGGTGGCCTCCATGGCAAATGCGCCGGACAGCATGCCGAGCAGATTGGCACGCACGACCAGGACTTGCTTCAGCCGGTCGTTTTCGGCGGACAGGGCGGAGGATGTATGGGCCGTCAGCGCGCCGAAAACCAGCAGGCTGATGAAGGCAAGGCCGGCCAGCACCGGTATCAACCGGCTCAGCAGACCGCTTATGACGTCATGTCTGTCGTCGGAACCCATCAAGCACGGACTTTGAATGATTCAACCAAAAAAGGGAGTCGCGTTTTTGGGTCGAGCCCCGTTCCGGGCAGGCGATTGCCAACACGTGCCATCGGCGACTTTCAGCTCGGCTGCCTCGATGCCATCCAGCGTTACTCCGCCGCTTCGACGGCCTCCGGCGCGTCGTCGTCGGAGCCGCGTGTCGGGGCCTTGCGGCGGCGGCGTTTGGGTTTGTCTTCCGCGTCGTCCGAGTTGTCTTCGGAACTGTCCGCCTTGGGCGCGCGGCGGCGGCGGGGCTTGTCCTCAGTCTCGTCTGCCCCGGTCTCCTGGCGCGCGGAGCGGCGGCGGGGCTTGGGTGTGTCTTCGGTATCGTCAGCCGTCGCCTCTTCGTTCGGCGTGTCGTCCGAGTCGTCGCGCTTTTCGTTCCGGTTGCGGCGACGGCTGCGGCGCTCGCCGTCATCCTCGCCGCGTTCAGCCCGCTCCGCGCGGCGCTGTTCCTGCTGGGCGGCGCGTTCGGCGTCTCTCGCTTCGCGCTCGGCGCGGTCGGCCTCTTTGGCGGCTTCCTGCTTGTTGACGAGGCGCAAGTAATGCTCGGCGTGCTGGCGCAGGCTCTCCGCCTTGACGCGGTTGCCGGCCGTCTTGGCGTCGCGGGCGAGCTGGGTGTATTTTTCGTAGATGGTGGCCGCATTGCCGCGCACCTTCACCTCGGGGCCGTTGGACTCCATGGAGCGGTTGGAATTGTTCCGGCCCTGATTGCTGTTGTTGTTGCGATTACGTCCGCGCTGGCGCTTCATCGGATTGTCCTGTGTGGTCCGGGCTCGTTTTCCGGCAACTGTGCTTCGGCAAGCGGTGGGGGTCGAAACGCCGGCGCCCGTCGCATGAGTGGGGCGCGTCTGATCGGATCGACACACTCCGCGTAGCAAAGCGGCCCCTCTTGTCAAAGCGTTTTTCAGGGCTTCTCCACACGTCCCTCGACTGTGCGGTCCAGCCCCGCCGGGTCCGTGCGCAGGCGCACGTCGCGGTAGCCGGACTGTTTGAACAGCGCGCTCACCGCCTCGCCCTGGTCGAACCCGATCTCCACGCCCAGCCAGCCGCCGGGCCGCAAGTGTTCCCCCGCCCCCGGCACGATCACGCGGTAGGCGTCCAGCCCGTCCGTCCCGCCCGCCAGCGCCAGCGCCGGGTCGTGGTCCGCCACTTCGCCGGGCAGCGCCGCCATGGCAGCGGCCGTGATGTAGGGCGGGTTGGAAAGCACCGCATCAAACCGCTGCTCCGGCACTTGCGCGAACCAGTCGGAGCGCAGCCGCTCTACGCGGCTATCTACTCCGTGCGCCCTCGCATTAACCTCCGTCATATCCAGCGCGGCGTCGGAAATGTCGGTGGCGAGCAACTCCGCGTCGTTTCGCTCGCAAGCCAGCGTCACGGCGAGTGCGCCCGATCCCGTGCCAAGTTCCAGCAGGCGCGGGGAGGGGGTGTCCGCAACCGCGTCGAGCGCGGCCAGCAGCAGCACTTCGGTGTCGCCCCGGGGCGAGAGCACGCCTTTGATCGCAAAGCGCCGCCCGTAGAAGCTCCGCCAGCCGAGAATGCGGTCCACCGGCTCTCCCGCCAGCCTGCGCTCGGACGCCAGCCTGACCGCCTCGAACGCCTCCGCGCTGATGAACTCCGTGCCGCGCGCGATGTAGTCGGCGTGGTCGATGCCCGTCAGCCCGAGCACGAGGTCCAGCGCGTCCTCTTCGGCAAAGGGCAGGGCAGCGGCCTCGAAGGTGCGCGCGAGATAGCGCCGGGCCGAGCGGTAGTTCAGCCCCGAATAGGGGCCGGAGCGCGGGCGCTGGTGCAAGGGGACGACCATCAGCCCGCCACGAGTCCGTTCATGCGCGAAAGCGTGCTCCACAGCCGCTCCAGATCGTCGGGCCGCGACAGCGAATGGTCGCCGCCCTTGACCAGAGTGTAGCCGACGCGCGCGCTGGTGAGCGCGTCCACGATGGGCTGTGAATGTTCGGGCAGGACCACGTCGTCGCGCGCGCCCTGCAGGATCTCAACCGGGCCATTGAAGGCGATCGGCGCGTGCAGGATGGAGCGCGCGCGGCCGTCCTCGATGAGCGCGCGCGAATAGGCATAGGGCTCGTCATAGTCGGACGGCTCATAGACCACGCCGTCCTCCACCAGCATCTCGCGCTGATGCTCGCTCCAGCCGTCCCAGATGCGTTTCGTGAAATCCGGCGCGGGGTTGATCAGCACCAGACCGGCGACCGCGCCGGGGCGCTCGACCGCCGCCAGCAGGCTCGCCCAGCCGCCCATGGAGCTGCCGACCAGGATGCAGCCGCCACTCCCGTATCTGTCGATCATGGCGCAGACATCCGAGCTCCAGCGCGACAGCGTGCCGTCGATGAACTCGCCCTCGCTCTCTCCGTGGCCGAAATAGTCGAACCGCAGGAAGGCCTGGCCGGCGGCCGCACACCGCCGCGCCAGGAACTCCGCCTTGCTCCCCAGCATGTCGGACTTCAGCCCGCCGCACCAGATGACCATGGGACCAACGCCCGCGCCCAACCGATAGGCGAGCCGCGCTCCTTCATGTTCCAAGTGCTGCGTTGCCATGCTAGCGGCCCCTCGTGAGTGAACCGTCTTCATACAGCGTGTTGCAGGTCGTGCCAGAGCTGGATGCGGGGGGCGTGGAGCGCACCGTGCTGGAAGTGGCCGAAGCGCTGGTCAAGGCCGGACACGCGGCGCACGTTGTGAGCGCGGGCGGACGGCTGGTGGGAGAGCTGACCGCGCTGGGGGCGACACACTACACCATGGATGTGGGGTCCAAGAACCTGCTCTCCTTTCCGTGGCGGGTCGCGGCGCTCAGGCGGCTGATCCACCACACCGATGCCGACATCGTCCATGCCCGCTCCCGCGCGCCCGCCTGGGCGGCGTGGCGGGCGGCCGTCGCGGAAGGCATACCCTTCGTCACCACCTATCACGGCATCTACAATGAGGGCTGGCCGGGCAAGCGGCGCTACAATTCCATCATGGCGCGCGGCGACCGGGTGATCGCCAATTCCGAATTCACGGCCGGGCATATCATGGCCACCCACGGCACGCCGCGCTCGCGCATCACTGTGGTGCCCAGGGGCGTGGACATGGCGCGCTTCGACCCGGCCGCCGTGTCCGACGCTCGCGCGGACGCCGTTCGCGCGCGCTGGGGCGTCGCGGAGGCGCAGACATTGGTGCTGCTGCTCGGCAGGCTGACGCGCTGGAAGGGACAGACGGTGGCGGTCGATGCGCTGGCAGGGCTGCCCGACGACCATGTGCTGGTCTGCATGGGCGACGCGCAGGGGCGGGACGCCTATGCGGCGGAACTCCGCGCGCAGGCGGACAGGCTTGGCGTGGCCGCGCGGCTCATCCTGCCCGGCCATGAGGACGACGTGCCTGCCGCGTTGCTCGCCTCCGACGTCGTCATCGCGCCCAGCACCGACCCCGAAGCCTTTGGCCGCACCGCCGCCGAAGCCCAGGCCATGGGCCGCTGGGTCGTGGCGGCGGACCATGGCGGCGCGGTGGATGTGGTGGGCGATCCGCGCTTCGGCAGCCTGGTCCCGCCCGGCGACGCCGACGCGCTGGCGGGGGCCATTCTCGCCCGGCCCATCAATTTCGACCGCCGGGCCGCGCGCGCCCGCATCGCGGAGCGCTTCTCCAAGGCATCGCTGCAACGCGGCGTTCTGCGGGTATATTCGGATGTCTTGGAACGAAAATCGCCGCAATCTCCTTGAATATGGCATGACGGCGCGTCATATTGCGTCGCCTGCCACACCACCGGCTGATCAAACGAAAAGAGTACACCCATCGCCAGACGTCCCCATGCCGCTCAACCGGCCAAGAAACCCAAAGGCCCGCGCACCAACCGCGAAATCACGGCCGACCGCGTCCTCCTGATCACGGAGGATGGCGAGAAGAAGGGCGTTGTCCCGATCGCGGAGGCCATGGCCGCCGCACAGCGCGCCGGGCTCGACCTCGTCGAGGTCGCACCGGGCGACACGCCCGTCTGCAAGGTGCTGGACTACGGCAAGATGCGCTTCGAGGCGCAGAAGAAAAAAGCCGCCAACCGCAAGAGCCAGCGCACCAGCTCGCTCAAGGAAATCAAGATGCGGCCCAATATCGACACGCATGACTACGGCGTGAAGACCAAGAAGATGGGCGAGTTCTTCGACCGCGGTGACAAGGTCAAGGTGACTGTCCGCTTCCGCGGCCGCGAAATGGCCCATATGGACCGCGGCATGACGCTGCTCAACCGCGTGCGTGACGACTTCGAGGAGGTCGCGAAGGTGGAGTTCGCGCCGAAGACGGAAGGTCGGCTCATGGTCATGGTGATGGCGCCGCGCTAGCACCGGCCTGTCGGCCGGGTGCTCCCCGCGCCCAAAACAGAAACACCCGCTCTGAGCGAAGCGAAGGGCTGTAGTGGTGTTTCTGTTAGCGTCCGACGCAGGAGGACCGTCCAGCGCCGCTGGAACCCCGCCCTATGGGGCGGGACGAGCGCGCAGCGGTCGCATCATATGGTCGGGCTAGCGCCCGGCTTTTCTGTTGTTGTCCCCCTCCACCACGCTTCGCGCGGTCCCCCTCCCCCTTGCGGGGGAGGAACTAGTTTTGGAAATCTGCCCTACCGAGTTCCTCCCCCGCAAGGGGGAGGTGGGCGGCAAACGCGCCAGCGTTTGAAGCTCGGAGGGGGACAACAGCATCAGCCGCGCCCCGCGCGCCCTTTTTCCGCCAGGGCGAGATACATCCACGACCGGCGAGTTATACCGTCCTGCTTTTCCAACCTCTTGCCCCAAACTTACCCAACCCCGTCCCCGCCCCTCCAGCGTCTGCCATGCTGCCTCCACCAGGTCCGGACACGGGGGAGCGCGTCGGCTCCCGGTTGGGCCTGGCGGGGACACGACACGGCGAGGCTGGAAGCGGCCTTGTCCGGGCGGGACGGCGAGTTGACGCTGCGCTTCCCTGCCGCTCTCGTGGAGCCGGGCACAGGGCTGGATGCGTGATACGAGTGCGGTGGTAGGACCCATCCGCATGCGCCCATCCGGACCCAGGCGGATGGCGGAAGGCTGGACCCGAAAGGTGCAGTCCGAGCCCTGCCGCGCCGGGTGCGCCTATTGCAGGCCCTGGCGGTGTCCGGCCTGATCGGGTGCGAGGTTGTCTTCGCGCGGGCTCCCGCCTTGCGACGAAACGGTATCTCTTCTCTCTCATCCGGTCGCGGGTGGGAGCCCGCGCCCGTGTCACTTCGGGCGACAAGCAACACAGGCCGCAGGC
>JAHDEU010000123.1:0-2544 GCA_020628635.1 Hellea sp.
GCTGGTGACAGTGCGCCGGTCCACGACGCGGGCGGAGCAGACGACCTCCACCGTCGGGTCTTCCGGATTGGGGTGCATGATGAAGCGCACCTGCGGCTTGGCTTCCGTGCCAAAGGGTTCGATCCGCACGGCGTGCAGTGCGGAAGTGCGCGCACCCGTATCGACCTTGACCTTGATGGCAGGCAGACCGAGCTCCTCCATGCTCACCCATTCCTCCCAGCCAAGGCGCAGCGTGGTGGGGGTGAGCGGGCTGTCTGTCATTGGGTGTCCTGATGCGGCATCGCGTTGCTTGTCGGGAGCGCTTTAAACGCTTAGGCGTTGCCGCCAACGATAAAGACAAAAAGGGATGTCCCCCGACATGGACACTAACGAACAGAACGTCCCGGACGTTGCACGCGAATCCATGGAATATGACGTGGTCATCGTTGGCGCGGGCCCGGCCGGGTTGTCGGCCGCGATCCGGCTGAAGCAGAACAATCCCGAGACCTCCGTCGTGCTGCTGGAAAAGGGCGGCGAGGTCGGCTCGCACATCCTGTCCGGCGCGGTGCTGGATACAGTCGGGCTGGAAAAGATCTTCCCCGACTTCCGCGATGATCCGTCCTGCCCGATCAACCAGGAAGTCACCTCGGACCACCTGAAGATCCTCGGCCCCGAAGGCGGTTTCCGCCTGCCGAACTTCATCATGCCGCCGCTGATGAGCAATCACGGCAAATATGTCGTCTCCATGGGTGCAGTCGCGCGCTGGATGGGCGACAAGGCGGAGGCACTGGGCGTCGAGATCTTCCCGGGCTTCGCCGCGTCCGAGCTGGTCTATCGCGAAGACGGCAGCCTGAAGGGCGTCGTCGCGGGCGAAGCGGGCTATCAGAAAGACGGGAGCAAGGGACCGAACTACGAGCCCGGCATGGAGCTGCACGGCAAGTATGTCTTCCTGGCCGAGGGCGCGCGCGGATCGCTCTCCAAGGTCGCGACGGTCGCCTACAATCTGGACGAGGGTCGCGAGCCGCAGAAATATGGTCTCGGCATGAAGGAAGTCTGGGAGGTCAAGCCCGAGAACCACGAGCCGGGCAAGGTCTATCACTCCTCCGGCTGGCCGCTGGGCGCCAAGCAGGGCGGTGGGTCTTTCCTCTATCACGCTGAAAACAATCAGGTCTATCTCGGCATGATCGTGGATTTGAACTACAAGAACCCGCACCTCTACCCTTACATGGAGTTCCAGCGCTGGAAGCATCATCCGGACGTGGCCGAAGTGCTGCAGGGCGGAAAGCGCATCAGCTATGGCGCGCGCGTCGTGACCAAGGGCGGCTATCAGTCCATCCCGCAGGCGGCCTTCCCCGGCGGCGCGCTGCTGGGCTGCACGATCGGCCTGGTCAACCTGCCGCGCATCAAGGGCAATCACAACGCCATGCTGTCGGGCATCGCGGCCGCCGACGCGGCGACGCGCGCGCTGGCCGCTGGCCGCTCCGCCGACACGCTGCACGACTATGACGACGAGATCCACAATGGCGAGATCGGTGCGGACCTGAAACCCGTGCGCAATGTCGCCGTGTTCAACGGCCGCTTCGGACCGTTCCTCGGCGGCATGCTGCTGGGCGGTCTCGATATGTGGATGCAGACGCTCTTCAAATGGAGCCCCTTTGGTACGCTGTCGCACCGCAAGAACGATGCGAAATCAACTGAGAAGGCCAGCGAGCACAAGCCGATCGACTACCCGAAACCCGACGGCGTGCTGTCGTTCGATCGCCTGACCAATGTGAGCTTCACCAATACATACCACTCGGAAAACCAGCCAAGCCATCTGAAGCTGATCGACCCGAGCGTGCCGATCGACGTCAACCTGCCGCTGTTCGACGAACCCGCCCAGCGCTACTGCCCGGCGGGGGTTTACGAGGTCGTGCGCGATCCGGGCGAGGATCCGAAATTTGTCATCAACGCGCAGAACTGCATTCACTGCAAGACGTGCGACATCAAGTGCCCGAGCGAGAACATCGTCTGGACCGTGCCGGAAGGGGGCGGAGGTCCGGCTTATGCTGGGATGTGAGCGATATATTTGGTCCGGGGGACCAAATATATCGCGAACCGCGCGTCCGCGCGGGAAAAGACTCTTTCCTGAACCCTCGGCAGGGGACGGACGCGCTGGCGCGCGACTGACTCGACTTGTCCCCCTCCGACCTCACTTCGCTTGCGCTCGCGAGCCCACCTCCCCCTTGCGGGGGAGGAAATTGTTGAATGATCTCTTTAGATAAGTTCCTCCCCCGCAAGGGGGAGGGGGACCGCGCGAAGCGTGGTGGAGGGGGACACCACGAAGAAGCCGCGCGAAGCGCGCCCATGCCACCCGCCGATGGATCGGTCCATGGTCAGGCCGATCAAGTCGGCCTGAGTTGTAGTCTTCTTGTTCGGAGAGTCTCTCTGGCTCAGAGGAATATCCCATCTCGCCGGCTTGACCGGCGAGCCCATGGACGGGTCTATCCAGATACATGCACGGCAAACCCACCCTCAAACCCAACGTCTGGTGGGACTTCCCACACATCCATCCACCCCCTCACC
>JAHDEU010000123.1:2554-6742 GCA_020628635.1 Hellea sp.
AGAAGGTGGCCGATAGGCCGGATGAGGGTGTCGGATCTGGGAGAGACTCTCTGGCACCTGAAACCCTCACCCGCCCTTCGGGCACCCTCTCCCTCAAGGGAGAGAGGCGATGATTTCTAGTTTCGAGAGGACCGAAAGCCTGCAGTTCGACCGCTTGAGCGCTCGGTCCGCCCTATAGGGAAGGCCTCCAGCTGCGCTCGACATTCCTGGGGATGCTCGCCCAAGAACCCCGTGCTCACTCGCACAATTTGACCCGCCGACTTGATCGGCGGGCTGCGTTCCGCGCCCCGCCCTTGGGCTGTGGGCTTTGGGCTTTGGGAGAGGGGAACCCAAACATGCGAGGGCGTCATATACGCACCAAATCCACGATCTTCACCTGATCGATCTCCCGGATGGCATCGGCCACATCGTCGCTGACGGGTCCGTCCACGCTGATCAGACACACGGCCTCGCCGCCCTCGCTCATCCGACCCAGATAGAATGTCGCGATATTGACCTTGGCCTCGCCCAGCAGCCGCCCGACTTCGCCGATGAAGCCCGGTTTATCGTCGTTGCGCACATAGATCATGTTCGCATCGAACGCCGCGTCCATCGGCACGCCGAACAGGCGCACGATGCGCGGTTCGCCGCGGTAGATCGTGCCGACGATGGCGAATTTGCGCACGGCCGTTTCGACCGTCAGCCGGATCAGCGAGTCCGCCCGCTCGGCCTCGTCGATATAGCTTTCCTTCAGCGCGATCCCGCGTTCCTTGGCGAGCACGGGCGCGCTGACGGGGTTCACGTCCGGCATGGCGGCGCGCAGCAGGCCGGCGAGGGCAGCGGCGCTCATCGGGTTGGTGTTCAGCGCGGTGATCTCGCCTTTATAGGTGATCTCGACCGTGACGGCCGGGTCGTGGAGCAGCTGGCCCATCATGGTGCCGAGCTTGTCGGCAAGGTCCACCCAAGGCTTGAGGCGAGGCGCTTCTTCCGCGCTTATGCTCGGCGTGTTGATGGCGTTGCTGATCGCGCCGGTGAGCAGGTAGTCGGCCATCTGCTCGGCGACCTGCACGGCGACGTTTTCCTGCGCCTCATTGGTGGATGCGCCGAGGTGAGGGGTGGCGATGAAGCCCTTGGTGCCGAACAGGTTATGGCTCTTGGCGGGCTCGACGGCGAACACATCCAATGCGGCCGCGCGGACGTGGCCCGCCTCCAGCGCGTCCTTGAGCGCGTCCTCGTCGACCAGACCACCGCGTGCGCAGTTGACGATGATGACGCCCGGCTTGGTCATGCCGAGCCGCTCGCGGTTGACGATGTTGCGCGTGCTTTCGACCAGCGGGGTGTGCAGGGTAATGGCGTCCGCGCGCTGGAAGAGCTCGTCCAGCTCGACCTTTTCTATGCCCAGCTCCACGGCGCGCTCCGGCGTGAGGTAGGGGTCATAGCCGATGACCTTCATCTTCAACCCCTGCGCCCGTTCGGCCACCAGCGCGCCGATATTGCCGCAGCCGATGATGCCCAGCGTCTTGTTGAACAGTTCCGTGCCCTTGTAGTCGGACTTGGGCCACTCGCCGTTCTGCGTGCGCTCACTCGCCTTGGGGATCTGGCGCGCGGCCGCGAACAGCATGGCGATGGCGTGCTCGGCCGTGGTGATGGCGTTGCCGAACGGCGTGTTCATCACGACGACGCCGCGATCAGTCGCGGCCGAAACATCGATATTGTCCACGCCGATACCCGCGCGGCCGATGACCTTGAGGTTCCTGGCCTGGCCGATGATCTCGGCGTCGGGGCGGGTGGAGGAGCGCACGGCCAGGCCGTCATACTCGCCGATGATCTTCATCAACTCGTCCTTGGTCAGGCCGGTGATGACATCGACATCGACGCCGCGCGCCTTGAAGACTTCGACGGCGCGGTTGGACATTTTGTCCGCGATAAGGACTTTAGGCATTGGAGTTTCCTTGGTGAGGCTGCGGCCGGGGAGGCGCGCCAGATAGACAGTTTCCCTCATCCCGGGCTCGACCCGGGATCAATCACCCGATGTCGAAGCTGGCCTGTGAGGGAGATGGACCCCGGGTCAGGCCCGGGGTGAGGGAACGCTAGAGCTTAGCGAGCTTCGTCTCGAACGCCCAGTCGAGCCAGGGCAGCAGGGCGACGACGTCGTCATGCTCGCACAGGCCGGAGACCCAGAGGCGGAAGCCGGGAGGGGCCGTGCGGTAGGAGCCGAAGTCGAGCGCGACCTCTTCCTCGGCCATCATACCGACGATGGACTTCGCGAAGTCCGTCTGCTGCTCCAGAGGCAGGGCGGCGACCGTGGGGTGAGTGATTTTCAGGCAAACGCCAGTATTGGAGCGCAGCGCGTCGTCCACACACAGGTTCTCGATCCAGTCGCGCTGCTCGACCCAGTCCCAGATGGTCTGCGCATTGCGGTCGGCGCGGTCGAACATGCCTTGCAGCCCGCCATTGTCGCGCACCCATTTCAGCGCGTCGAGATGGTCCTCGGCACAGAGCAGTGACGGCGTGTTGATGGTCGAGCCCTCGAAGATGCCCTCGATCAGCTTGCCACCTTTCGTGAGGCGGAAAATCTTCGGCAGCGGCCAGGGCGGAGTGTAGCTCTCCAGCCGCTCTACAGCACGCGGGGACAGGATCAGCATGCCATGCGCCGCTTCGCCGCCCATGACCTTCTGCCAGGAATAGGTCGTCACATCGAGCTTCTCCCACGGCAGGTCCTGCGCAAAGACGGCGGAGGTCGCGTCGCAGATGGTGACGCCTTCGCGGTTGTCCGGGATGAAGCTGTAGTCGGCGACCTTCACGCCAGAGGTCGTGCCGTTGGCCGTGAAAACGAGGTCCTGCGAGCCATTGTAAGCGCTCATGTCGGGCAAGTGGCCGTAGTCGGCGGTGGCGAGCGTCAGGTCGTCCAGAGGGAGCTGCTTTTCCGCATCGACGACCCAGGCCTGACCGAAATTCTCCCATGCCGCGACGATGACAGGCTTCGGGCCTAGCATGGACCACATGGCCATCTCGACCGCACCGGTATCAGAGGCAGGCACAATACCGATATGGTAGTCATCCGGCACGCCGAGGACTTCGCGCGTGAGGTCGATGACTTCCTTCAGCTTTGCCTTGCCCAGCTTGGAGCGGTGCGAGCGGCCAAGCGCGGCGTCAGAAAGCGCTTCCAGCGTCCAGCCCGGACGCTTGCGCGTAGGGCCGGCGGAAAAGCGCGGGTCTTTCGGCTTGGTGGTCGGTTTGGGAGTTGCCGCGCGTGCAGCTGCGCCCGCCTCGGAACCCGTGAGGATTCCCGGCTCGGGTGTCTTGGTCATCATGTGCTCCACTGGCGGTTTTTGGTCGCCTACGAAGTGCCGCTCAGTGGGGAGCGGTGGCCCGCCGCGCGGTTAGGGCGGGGGTACCGGCGGAGTCAAGTGACGGTGCTGTGACGGTTGAATGCTTGCACTCTTGGTAGTATCTAGTAGGAACAGGAGTGCACCCATGGCCATGATTAAGAAGAGTATCAGCGTCACCGAGCAGCAGAACGCTTGGATTCAGTCGCAATTGGCATCGGGGCAGTTTGCAACTGACAGCGAAGTCATCCGCGCCGCTATCCGTATGAAGCAGCGGCAGCAAGACGAGCTCGAATATCTCAGAGGGCGGCTGGAAGCTGCTCGAAGGAGTGGCCTCGTGGACCAGAGTCCAGAGGAAATGCTCGCGGAGTTCAAAGCCGAGCTGAAACGCGATGCCACTGTATAAGCTGAGCGCGGACGCAAAATCAGACCTAAAGCGCATTTACAAATATGGATGCGAAGTGTTCGGGGAGGCACAGGCAGACCAATATTTCGAAGCGTTCTTCGAGCGGTTTGCCATTCTCGCGGACGACCCGTTTCTCTATCCCGCAGCCGAGGAAATCGGTTCTGGTGTGCGCAAGAGCGTTTGCGGGCGGGACACAATATATTATGAGCTGACCGACGACGGAGTCATCATTCAGTTTATTCTAGGAAGGCAGGACATCGCCGAGGCGATCACGCGACACTCCTAATACTCCGTATAGCCCCCACCATCGTCCGCCGCGAGGTTCCCGAACTTCGTCAGTTCCGGCGTAAAGCTCAGCATGACAGAGCCAATCGGCCCATGCCGCTGCTTTTGGATCAGCACCTCGGCCTTGCCTACGGCGTTGTCCATTTTCGTCTGCCACTTCATCACGGCTTCGGGATCGTCCTCGTCCGG
>JAHDEU010000124.1 GCA_020628635.1 Hellea sp.
GGAGCCTAACCCGCCCGCTGCTCTGGCGGTCGCGCAGCCAACCTCTCACCATCCCGTGCCACGCTGCGGATGCCGTTGCCAATGAGCATGTCGGGACTCTCATGCGTTTCCTGTTCGATGATGGCAGCTTCGATTTCCAGCGTGAGTGAACCCTTGCCAGCGTCGCCCGACGTCTCGAACGCAGCGCATTCGATGAGGCCTGTCATGCGTTCCAGCACCACTTCGACTGACGCGCGGATCTCCTCCGGAAAAGCGACGATGATCGTGTCGATGTCCACGCGCGCGACGATGTCCTGCATCCGCACGAGGCCGGAGATCATCTGGATCGCGCGGCCATAGGCGCGGCGGAGGTCGTCGGCGCTGACCCGCTCAGTCGAAGCCGGGTGCAATTTCATGGTCAGGATGGACAGCGGCACGCCACGTTCGCGGCAGGCGCGGCTGACGCGCTTCAAATGCGCCGAAAGGAAGTCGGCGTTGAACACGCCGGTCTCCGAATCCGTGCAATCCGCGCCGCCTATTCCCTTGAACTCGGCCTTGAGGCGGGAGTGCAGGCGGTGATAATTGGCCAGTTCGATGATGCGGCCGGCGATCTCCTCCATCGGGCTGCTCGCGTCGATCAGGTCGCGCGCGCCGCTGGCGAAAGCTTCGCTTCTTGCGCCAAAGCTATCGGCATCGATCAGGAACAATGTCGGCACATGATAGAGGCGCGGGTTGCGCCGCATGGTTTCCGTGATGGTCAGCGCCGGCTCTTGGTCGTGCAGCGCGTTCATCACTACGGCATCAAACGTGCGGTCGTGGAGATAATCGAAAGCCGTGAAGCTCGTAAAGGCTGCGACAACATCCACATTCTTGCCCTGGAGCGCATTGATCACCGCCATGTAGGCCGGATCGGCCTGGCCGACGAAGAGAATGTTGAAGGGTTTGCGCAGGTCCTCGTCGCGCAGGGAGACCGTCTGGCCGAAGCTGTCTCGCAGCGTGTCCATGCGGCGGACGATCTCGTGCTCCATCTGGCCGAGCCGGATCATGGCAGCGACGCGGTGGGCGACCTGCACGGGATGAACGGGCGCGTAGAGCACGCTGTCGAATGGATGGTCGGCCGCGATCTCGCGCGCGAGCCGCGCGATAACGGGGATGGTGCGGGGCGCGTAGCGCGCACGGACCTCGGCGACGATCTCCGGCGCACGCTCCACATAATCGGTCAGGAAGCACAGCACGGCGGAAGGTGCCTGCTCCGGCAGTTCCGGCATGGCGTGGCCGTCAAAGCCCGTCATCTGCAGGTCGAGCGATTGCGCGCGGATGCTGTCGACCAGCGCGATGGACCGGTCGACATCGTCGGTGATAACGAGCACGCGCGTATTGCTGCGCTGCGCGGGCGCGGGAGTGACGGATGAGCGAGTCGGCCTGGACATGGTCCAAGCGCTACTCCCGCATGCTTACCGCCGCGTTAACCCTGATGCGGGCTAGTCTGCAGAGCCAGACCAACCGCACGTACGGCCCTCATTCTGCTCTTCGAGATAGCTCATCAACGGCGCGAAATACTCCAGCATGGCGGAGCCGTCCATGTCGCGCTCGCCCGTGAAGGCTTCCAGCGCGTCGGGCCACGGCTTGGATGCGCCCATCTCCATCATGTTCTCGAAGCGCTTGCCGACCTCCTCATTGCCGTAAACCGAGCAGCGGTGCAGCGGACCCTCGAAGCCGGCCTGGTCGCAGGCCGCCTTGTGGAACTGGAACTGCAGGATGTGAGCGAGGAAATAGCGCATGTAGGGCGTGTTGCCCGGAATGTGGTATTTCGCGCCCGCATCGAATGCGTCTGCCGGACGGTCGTTCGGCGGGCGAATGCCTTGATACTGCTCGCGCAGTGCCCACCAGCCGTCATTGTATTCAGCTGGGCTCAGAGTGCCGTCGAAGACCTGCCAGCGCCATTTGTCGACCAGCAGGCCGAAGGGGAGGAAGGCGACCTTGTCCATGGCCTGACGAAGCAGCAGAGCGGTGTCGGCGTCCTCTCCGGGCACGTCGGCCTCGTCCAGCAGGCCGATCTGCACGAGATAGTCCGGCGTGATCGACAGGGCGATCATGTCGCCAATGGCCTCATGGAAACCGTCATTCGCGCCGTCCTTGTAGAAGACCGGCTGGTCCTTGTAGGCGCGCTGGTAGTAATTGTGGCCGAGCTCGTGGTGGACGGTCTGGAAGTCCTCACCCGTGACGTTGGTGCACATCTTGATGCGGATGTCTTCCTGATCGTCAAGGTTCCAGGCGGACGCATGGCACTGCACGTCGCGGTCGGCTGGTTTGGTGATCAGCGAGCGCTTGTAGAAGGTGTCGGGCAGGGGATCGAAGCCGAGCGAGGAGAAGAACTGCTCGCCCGTTTTCACCATGCGCAGCGCGTCATAGTCCTGCGCCTCCAGCAGCGCGGTGACGTCCACGCCCTTGGCCGCGCCTTCGGGCTCGACCAGCTCATAGACATTGCCCCAGCTCTGTGCCCAGATATTGCCGAGCAGGTCCGCGCGAATGGGCTGGTCCATCGGCACGACATCGTCGCCATATTCCTCGTTCAGCCCTGCGCGCACATAGCAGTGCAGCTCGTCATAGAGCGGCTTCACCTGTCCCCAGAGACGGTCCACCTCGGTCGCGAAGTCGTCCGCGTCCATGTCGTAGCCCGCGCGCCACAGAGCGCCCGCATCGGCATAGCCGAGTTCCCGCGCGCCTTCGTTGATGATCTTGACCATGTCGGCATAGTCCTCGGCCATGCTGTAGCCCTTGAGCTCGCCGTCCAGCTGTACCTGCTGCGTCTTGCTCTCGTTCATGGGCTGGGACAGGGTCCGCCAGCCGGACCAGGTCGCGGCCAGCAGCTCCGGATCGCGCGCATTGGCCATGAGGCGCACGGCCTCATATTGCTCCAGCACATTGTCGGCGTCGTCTCCGAGGATATCCTTCGCCTTGGCGAACTGCGCGTCCGGCAGCTTGAACTTCGCCGTGCCGTAGACGGCGTCCATGCGCGCCATGATCTTGGCCAGCTCTCCGGCCGCGCCTTCGCGGTCGGGGGCGGGGAAGTTGGAGCCACGCTTCAGGCCGTCGATCTTGCGGCGCATGTCGTCGGGCAACGACACGTCGTTGAAACGCTTGGCCTCATTGGCCAGCCGCGTGGCGAGTTCCGCGCCCTCCTTGCCGGCTGCCGCCGCCATGGCGTTTGTGTCTTCGGTAATGAAATTGGCCTGAACCCAATAGGCGCGGGCGGCGCGAAGCCCGAAGTCCTCGATATCGGCTTCGGCCTGTTCGAGGAATTCGCGGGCGTCCTGCACGGTCGGGCGGCTGTTTGCCGTCGCGGCCTGGACGAGGTCATTGGATGCCTTCTGCGCGGCCTGGGACGGCTGGGGCGCGGCCGGGGCGGGTGCGGGTTTCGGCGCTTCGGTCGCCGTAGTATTGTCCGCGCAGGCGGAGAACATCAGGGCAGCGGTGCAAACGGTTGCAAGGTGGAGCTTTTTCATCGGTTTCTCGTCATCGTCTCGAGGGGCGCGAGCTTCCGGTTGCGCGGGAGGCCGGATGAACGCATGGCGTGGTTCATCCGTATGATGCGGGGCGAGTCGTTTCAACGGCGCATTTCCGCGCCCGGTCACGTTCGCGCGAGGAAATCTTTGCGCATTAACGGTTCAAGGGAGGTCACACGTGCCGATCGGTCTGCTCATGGTCAATCTCGGCAGCCCGGACGCGCCGACGGCCGAGGCCGTGCGGCCCTACCTCGCTGAATTCCTGCACGACTACCGCGTGGTGGACACATCCCGCTGGATCTGGTGCCCCGTGCTGCACGGGATCATCCTGCGCGTGCGCCCGAGAAAGTCCGCCGAAGCCTATGCCAGTATCTGGGGCGAGGGCGACGAAGCGCCGCTGATCCGCATCACCCGCGCACAGGTCGCGGGCGTCCAGGCGGCGCTGGGCCCCGGTGTCATGGTCGAGACGGCCATGCGCTATGGCAATCCGTCGATCCCGGACGCGCTCGACCGGCTGATGGAGGCGGGCTGCACCAAGATCGGCGTGCTGCCGCTATACCCGCAATATGCGGGCGCGACGACGGCCAGCGTCTATGACGGCGTCCACTTCGCGCTGCGCAAGCGCTGGAACGTTCCGGAACTGCGTTTCCTGCGCGACTACTACCGCGAGCCCGCCTTCCAGCGATCGCTGGCCGACAGCCTGACCGAACACCTCGCCACTCTGGACTGGGAGCCGGACAGGATCGTGACGAGCTATCACGGCCTGCCGCAGGAATATGTGGAGAAGGGCGATCCCTATCAGGGCGAGTGCATCGAGACGACGGAGTTGTTGCGCGGCTATCTGCCGGATCATCTCGCACCCAAGCTGATGACGACGTTCCAGAGCCGTTTCGGTCCGAAAGCCTGGCTGCAGCCCTATACCGACAAGACGCTGGAAGCGATGCCGAGCGAGCACGGCGTGAAGAAGGTGGCCGTCATGATGCCGGGCTTTTCAGCGGATTGCCTTGAAACGCTCGAGGAGATCGCCATCGAGGCGGAGGAGAGCTTCCTTGAACATGGCGGAACGCACTTCACCTGCGTGCCGTGCCTGAACGACCGCCCGGACCACATCGCCCTGCTGACCGATCTCGCGCGCCGCCGCGTGCTAGGCGACTGGCTTGACGAGCTCGAACAGCCGGGCGTTGTCGCGCACGAGAATGTCGGCTGAGCTGATCGTGTGGTCCGCGAGTGCGCTGTAGCGCTCATGCCGGGACGCGAGCAGCTCCGGGTAGCAGGCCTTGAGCGAACCTATCTCGTCCATCCCGTCGATCATGCGGAAGTGCCCGGCCCAGGCGAGCGGCTTGGGCTGCGCGAAATAGAGCTGTTGCAGCCGTTCCAGATGCTCCGGCGCGGCCTCGATATAGACGGTGAACCAGTCGCGGGAGAGGCGCTGCAACACATCCTCATCGGCGTAGATGACGGAGCCCGTCGTATCGAGGAGCGGGTTGCGCGCGGCGGTTTCCAGCGACTTCGCCGTGGCTCGGCTCTCCAGCCGCATGCTCTCCCGCTCGCGCGCCTCATACCCTTCCGTATAGGGTTGCCCCTGCCAAGCGGCAAAGGCGTCCATGTCACTCTCGCCCAGCTCCTCCCAGATCAGCTTGTCGACCTCGGTCAGGGTGAAATCGAAGTCAGTTGCCAGCCGCATCCCGCTGTAACTCTTGCCGATATTGCTCATGCCGATCAGGGCGAGCTTCAGCGTGCCGGCAACGTAGCGGTCCTCGAACTCGGCCCGGGATAGCTTCATCTGACGTATCGGCCGACATAGTCCGACAGCGCGTCGAGCGTCGGCGCCATATCGTGGACGCGGGGCTTGCGCCGCGCATTCTTCGCCAGCGCTTCGGGCATGGGCACGTCCTCGCGGATCAGCGTCTCTATGCTGTCGGCAAATTTGGCCGGATGCGCCGTGCCGACCGTGACGAAGGTCGCGTCCATGTAGTGCGCGTCGCGGAAGGCGTTCATGCCCAGATGGCCGACCGCGGTGTGCGGACACATGAGATAGCCGGTTTCGCGGAACACGCGGGTGAGGTGACGTCCGGTTGTCTGGTCATCGAAAGACGCGCCCCAGCAAACCCCCCGCACGCTTTCCAGGCTTTCGCCGAACAAGGCGAGGATGCGCGGGAAGTTGTTGGGGCGGCCGATATCCATGGCGTTGCTGAGCGTCGGCTGGGACGGGCGAGGGCGGTACTCGCCGTCCTTGAGATAGTCCACCATCGGGTCGTTGACATTGTTGGCCACCACAAACCGCGCAATCGGAGCGCCCATTTTCAGCGCGATCAGGCCGCCCGTCAGATTGCCGAGATTGCCGGACGGGATGGAGAACACGACCGGCCGGTGCGGGTAGGCGGCGCGGGCCTGCAGCGCCGTCCAGAAGTAGTAGAAGCTCTGCGGAATGACGCGACCGACATTGATAGAGTTGGCGCTCATCAGGTCGAAGCGCTCGACGAGATCGGGGTCTGCAAAGGCGTCCTTCACCAACTGCTGGCAGTCGTCGAATGTGCCTTCGACGCGGATGGCATGGACGTTGCTGCCGCGCTTGCCGATGGTGCAGAGCTGCTGCTCCTGCACGGTCGAGACGCCGCCCTTCGGATAGACGATGAAGACCTCAATGCCGTCCTGACCGAGGAACGCATCGCCGATCGCGCCGCCCGTATCGCCGGACGTCGCGACAAGGATCGTGCGCCGCTCGCCGTTCTTCGTCAGCAGATGGCTCGCCGTGCGGCCCATGAAGCGCGCGGCGAAGTCCTTGAAGGCCAGCGTGGGGCCGTGGAACAGCTCCAGCACGAATTCGTCGGCATGGGGCGGCATGGCCGGGTGCAGGTGCTGTCCGTCCAGCGTCACCATCGGCACATCGAAATCATAGGCATCGCGGCAGGTCGCCTTAAGCGTCGCCGGGTCGAAGCGCGCATCCGTGAAGTGTGTCGCCAGCTCCGCCGCGCAATCCGCGAAATCCATCGCGCCGAGCCGTGCCAGATCGCGGCCTGAGAAGCTCGGCAGGCTGTCCGGCATCCACAACCCACCGCCCGGCGCGAGGCTGGCGAGCAATGCGTCGCCGAACTCGGCCGTCACGGAATTGTCGAGATGGGAGTGGTAGCGCATGACGGGCGGGGCGTTAGCGGAAGGGGCGGCGAGGGGGAAGTGGGAAGGTCGGGTGGAGGGTGTGTAGGGCGCTGTGCCGGCTCACTCCTCCCCTTTG
>JAHDEU010000125.1 GCA_020628635.1 Hellea sp.
GGATCCAATCTTGACGGAACAGCCCCCTCCGTCATCGATCCGCTGGCGCGGCTCTCTGCCACCTCCCCCTGAAGGGGGAGGAAAGGGCTAGTTCCCCGTCTCACCCGCACGCATATCGTCGCGTAGGGCCCTGAAGTCATTGCCGTCATACCAGTTCGGCCAGTCGTCGCCGTCGTCGGCGATTTCGTAGCCCAACTCGAACAATATCTCCGTCACCTGCTTGATGCCGGACAGGTCCCAGCTGTTGTCGTATTCGTCGGCGGGCTTGTGGTAGCGCAGGCGGGTGTATTCCTCGCCGAACTCCCGGCCATAGTCCTCGCCCTTGGAGACATGGTCGATACCGCCATCCGCGTAGAGCATCGGCACGCCCTTCTTGGCGAGGCTGATGTGGTCCGAACGGTAGAAATAGCCGGCGGCCGGGTTCTTGTCCGGCTCGATCCGCATGCCGCGCGGCCCCAGCACAGCGTCGAGCCGGTCCTCGATCTCCGAGCTGCCATAGCCGATGACGAGTATGTCCTTGGTTTCGCCGACCGGCTGGATCGCGTCGATGTTGATGCCGGCGACCGTTTTCTCCAGCGGGACGAGCGGCGCTTCCGCATAGTAGGCGGAGCCCAGCAGCCCGCTTTCTTCTGCCGTCACAGCCACGAAGATGGCCGAACGCTCGGGCGCGCCCGCTTCGTTGAAGGCCTCGCCGATCTCTATGATGGCGGCCGTGCCCGTCGCATTGTCGACCGCGCCGTTATAGATGTGGTCCTCGCCCGGTCCGCTGTCCCCCAGATGGTCCCAATGGGCCATGTAGAGGACATATTCGTCCGGGTGGGTCGTTCCGCGAATGCCGCCAGCGACATTGGGGCTCTCCACGGTCGAGACTGTCTGGTTGATGGTCGCGTCGAGTGACAGGCCGGGCATGGCGACGGGTTCAAACCCCTTCGCACTTGCAGCCTTGGACAACTCCGCCAGATCCAGACCCGCGGCGTCGAACATGGCCTTGGCCGTGTCCAGATGCACCCACCCTTCGAGATGGGTGCGCGACGCGCCGCCGTCCGGGCGCACGAGATCGTTCTGCGGTCCCGTCCAGGAGCCGCTGACCACGTCCCAGCCATAGGAGGCCGGCGCGGTGTCGTGGATGATGATGGCGCCCGCCGCGCCCTGGCGGCCCGCTTCCTCGAACTTGTAGGTCCAGCGGCCGTAATAGGTCATGGAATCGCCGTTGAAGAGATCCTCGTCCTTGGTCGCAAAGCCCGGATCGTTGACCAGCATGACGACGGTCTTTCCCGCCACGTCGAGGCCTTCATAGTCGTTCCAGCCATATTCCGGCGCCACCGTGCCGTAGCCGACAAAGACCAGATCGCTATCTTCCACCGAGACACTCGGCGCGGTCCGCTTGGTCCAGAACACCGCATTGGTGCTCTGGTCCGCATCGACCAGCGGCTTGCCGTCCTGGGTGATGGTCATGGAGCTGTCGGGCGTCACGGTCGCGGAGCTGAGCGTGACGTTCTGGAAGTAAGTGCCATTGTCGCCCATCGGCTCCAGCCCGGCGGCCTTCATCTCGTCGGCGATGTATTGCGCGGCCATCCTGCCGCCGTCGCTGCCGGGCGCGCGGCCCATCATGTCATCGGACGCCAGCGCTTCGATGCGGCGGCCGAGGTCGGTCGCGCTGATGAGCGCGCCGTAGTCGATCTCCGTGCTCTCGACGGGCGTGGGTTCAGACGCGCACGCCGCGAGCAGGGCGGCGGCGCTGACGAGGGAGAGGATACGTTTTTGCATTGCAAGGGTCCGGTAGTCTTTGGGCGTTGTTGTTGCTAACGCGCCGCCGATGATTATCAAGCCCGCAAATGCCGGGAGTCCCATCATGACCAAACGCCTCTTGCTGAGCTGCGCCGCCGCGCTCGCACTCGCTGCCTGCGCGGGCGAGACCGCCGAGGTGGAGACGCGCGCCGAAGCGCCCGCCGTTGACACAAAGCCCGCCGCGCCCGCCATCGATCCGACGCTCGCCGCGCTGAAGCAGCGCGCCTTGTCCGAGAAATACGGCTACGCCATCGTCGAAGGCCTCACCACCGAGGTCGGACAGCGGCTCGCCGGAACAGAAGCCGAGGCCCGCGCGCGCGACTGGACGGTGGCCAAGTTCGAGGAGATCGGGCTGCAGAACGTCCGCGTCGAGCCGTTCACGATTCCGGGCTGGGAGAGGGGGCTGGAGGAGGCCTCCATCGTCTCGCCCAATCCGCAGCAGCTCTACATCACCGCGCTGGGCGGCTCGGTCGCGACGCCGTCCGGCGGCATCGAGGCGCCCGTAGTGTTCTTCCCGACCTATGACGACCTGGAGGGCCACACCGAAGACCTGTCCGGCAAGATCGTCTTCATCTCCGGCCGCATGAAGAAAGCGCCGGATGGTGCGGGCTATGGCCCCGCCAACCGAAAGCGCCGCACGGGCGCCACGGAAGGTGCCAAGCGCGGCGCGCTGGCCGTGGTCATCCGCTCGGTCGGCACGGACAGCCACCGCTTTCCGCATACCGGGCAAATGCGCTACGATCCCGACTATCCGCGCATTCCCATCGCCGCGCTGTCCGGTCCCGACGCAGACCAGTTGGAGCGCACATTCGAGCGCGGGCAGGACGTGGTGATGAAGCTGCAGATCACGCCCATCGCGACCGGCGACCGGCCCTCCGGCAATGTCATCGGCGAGATCGTCGGCAGCGAGCGGCCCGACGAGATCGTGCTGATCGGCGGACATCTCGACAGCTGGGACCTCGGCACCGGTGCGGTCGATGACGGTGCGGGCATCGGAGTCAGCGCGGGCGCGGCGCAGGCCATCATCGAAGCGGGCATCCAGCCCAAGCGCACCATTCGGGTTGTAGCGTTCGGCGCGGAAGAGGTCGGCCTGCTGGGTGCCTATGCCTATGCGGAAAAATACAAGGACGCGGTCGGGCAGCATGTGCTGGCGACCGAGTCGGACTTTGGGGCAGAAGCGCCTTACGAGGTCCATATCGGTTCTAAGTCCGGCCATGACGTTATCCGCGAGGCAGCCCGCATCATGGAGCTGCCTGCCATGGTCAAGGAGACGACCGGCGGTCCCGACATCATTCCGCTGGCGGCGGCCGGTGTGCCGACCATGCGTTTCCAGCAGGACGGGACGGACTATTTCGACCTGCACCACACGCCGGACGACACGCTGGACAAGATCGATCCAGACCAGCTCGCAATCAATACCGCCGCTTTCGCCGTAATGGCTGTGTTGGCGGCCAATGCCGACACCGACTTCCGCACGCCGGACGGCGACACCAAAACCACTGAAGGAAACTGAACACGATGGCTCTGCCCGACATTCTCAAGCAAACCCGCATCCCGGTCGTCGCCGCGCCGATGTTCATCGTGTCCGGGCCGGAACTGGTCATCGCGCAGTGCAAGGCCGGCATCATCGGCACATTCCCGGCGCTCAATGCGCGGCCGAGCGGGACGCTGGAGAAGTGGATCGTGCGCATCAAGCTGGAGCTCGCCGAATACCAGGCGGCCAATCCCGAAAAGGTCGTCGCGCCCTTCGGCGTCAACCAGATCTGCCACCCGTCCAACAACCGGCTGCAGGAGGACATGGAAGTCTGCGTCCGGCAGGAAGTGCCGATCATCATCACCTCGCTGCAGGCCAACCAGCAGGTCTATGACGCCACGCACAGCTATGGCGGCATCATCCTGCACGACGTCACCAATCTGCGTCACACGCGCAAGGCCCTCGGCATGGGCGCGGACGGCGTGATCGCGGTCTGCGCGGGCGCGGGCGGCCATGCGGGGCGGTTGTCGCCCTTCGCGCTGATCCCCGAAATTCGCGAATTCTTCGACGGCCCGATCCTGGCGTCCGGCTCCATCGCGTCGGGCGGCTCCGTCGCGGGTGCGCTCGCGATCGGTGCGGACATGGCCTATATCGGCACGCGCTTCATCGCGACGGCCGAAGCCAATGCCGAAGAGGGCTACAAGCAGGAAATCATCGACAGCACGGGCGAGGACATCGTCTACTCCTCGCTGTTTACCGGCGTGCACGGCAACTACCTGAAGGGTTCTATCCGCCGCGCAGGGATGGACCCGGACAATCTTCCAGAAGCCGACAAGAGCACGATGAACTTCGGCTCCGGCGGCAATACGGACAAGAAGGCGTGGAAGGACATCTGGGGCGCGGGCCAGGGCGTTGGCCAGGTCGATAGCGCGCCGCCGGTCGGCGAGGTCATCGACGAGATGGAGGACGAGTTCCAGGAGGCGATCGCGCGACTGGCGAAACACGCCTGAGCATTTCGCCTATCCTGTAAAGCGTTTGCAGGCCGCGCCGGCTTCGGTTACGCCTGCGTAACGGCTGGGCCGTGCCTGATTCAGGCCGGCCTGGGCTGAGGGGACGACCGCGATCGATAATCCGCGGCGGAACGCGAAAGGGACGGATATGGGCCGCTGGCTAATCGGATTGATCGCATTGCTGCTTATCGGGCTGGTCTATGGCCTGCTGACGGCGGGACCCCGCATAGAAGCCATGGAGGGCGACATCCGCAACGCGCTTGCCGCCGATGGCCACGATTGGGCATCCGTGGAAATGAGCGGCAATGTCGCCACCGTGTCCGGCACCGCACCCGACGCCGCCGCCAAGGCCGCCGCGCTGCGCACAGCCGAGGAGACGACTTGCTCGGCCTGCAAGAACAAGCACACATGGCACGAAGTCCGCGACGGCGTGACCGCGCGGCAGGCGGCCGCCACGCCGGCGATACCGACGCAAAGCCCCTACACGTTCTCCGCGCGCAAGACCGAGGACGGCACGGTCGTGCTGGACGGCTATGTGCCGGATGCGGCGACCAAGACGCGCATCCTGGCTGATGCGCGCGAGATCTTCGACGGCGGCACAATTGTCGACCGCACAATCCGCATCGCCAAGGGCGCGCCTGACGAACAATGGGCGGATGTGATCGACGAGCATTTCCGCGAGTTGAACCTGCTGGACTCGGGCCGCTTCCAGATGGACGGAATGGAGGGCAATCTGTCCGGCCAGGCTGCATCGCTCGATGTGCGCGAGCGCATCAACGCCATGGTCACCAACGACACACCCGCACCCTATCGCATCTCGGCCAGCATCAAGGTGCCGAACACCGCCTCCGACTCGGTCGGCGAGGTGTCCTCGCAGTCGATTTGCCAGAACCTCCTCAACGACCTGCGCGAGGGAAAGAAGATTTTCTTTGAACAAGGCGAGGCCGTGATCCGAGGCGACGAGAATTTCGATCTGCTGCGCGACATGGCCGAAGCGGCCAATCAGTGCCCGCGCTTCCGCGTGGCGATAAATGGCTACACGTCGTCGGAGGGTGACGACAGCTATAACCAACGCCTGTCCGAGCAGCGCGCAGGCGCGGTGCTGGCCTATCTCAACGGCGAAGCGGGCATCGACCGTTCGCGCCTGTCCGCGACGGGCTATGGCGAATCTGATCCGATCGCATCCAACGACACAGCGGAGGGTCGCGAACGCAACCGCCGCATCGAATTCATCCTTAGCCGGTCCGAATAGGGGAACATCATGGATAACTTTTTCGCTTTCCTGGGGTGCTTCTACCTCATTCCGAGCCTCATCATCGGCGGCCTGGGCTTCCTGCTCGGCTGGTTCCTCAAGCCGCGCAACAAGGTCGTCGGAGACCTGTCACTCGAAGGCGAGGGTGCTCTGCGCACGGAGGTCGATAGCGCGCGCGCCAAGGTCCAGGACCTCGAGGGCCGCCTCGCCTCGCGCGACACGGAAGTCTCCGACCTGAAAACCAAGCTCGCCGCCGCGGCTGCCGGAGCCGCTGCCGCCGGTGCAGCCGCCACGGTCGCTGCCAAGGCCGATACGGCCAAGACCACGGATGACGATGACAGCTACGCGCTGGAATGGCAGAACCGCTATCTCGCGGCCCGGGTGAAATATCTCGAAAGCCGCATCGCCGATGACGCGGAAGCGGCCAAGGCCAAGCCCGCCGCGAAGCCGAAGGCGAAAGCCAAGGCTTCCTCGACCAAAACAAAGACAGCTGCAGGTGCCGCCGCGCTTGCCACGGCCGCAGTCGCGACCAAGTCTGCTGCCAAACCCAAGGCGAAAGCAAAGCCGAAAGCCAAGCCCGCGCCGAAACCCAAACCCAAGGCTGCCGCCAAGTCGAAGCCCAAAGTGCTCTACACGGACGGCCCCACTGACGGCGACCCCGACGACCTTAAACTGATCAAGGGCATTGGACCGAAGTTCGAGAAGGACCTCAACGGCAAGGGCATCTACTACTTCCGTCAGATCGGCGCGTGGAAGCGTGCGGATGTTAAGATGGTCGAGGGCGTCATCGACAGCATGCCGGGTCGCATCGACCGGGATGAGTGGATCCCGCAGGCCAAAAAACTCGCCAAGGGCGGCGCAGCCACGGGCACGAAGACACGTGCCGTTGCCAAACCGCGCAAGACGGCCGTGAAAGCGCCTGCCAAGGCAGCGCCTGCCAAGGCAACGACTTCCAGAAAGCCCGCCGCCAAGAAGATGACGGCGGAGGAAGCCAAGTTCGAGCGTTATTACACCAACGTCAAAACCTACGACTCCCGCGCATCGCGCGAGGTGGTAGAGAACATCGTGAAATATTGCGGTGTGTCGCTGAAGTCGCGTGACAGCTCGCTGGTCGCCTGTTCTGACGAGGCGGAACTGCGCCGCGTCGCCAACGGGTTCGTGACCAAGAAGCTGGAGA
>JAHDEU010000126.1 GCA_020628635.1 Hellea sp.
GCCGCGTCCCGGTGCGCCCGTCTTTGACACCGCGCCACTGCGATGACACGCAAACCCCATGGAACGCCTCTCCGACTCGCATTTCAAGACCGCCGTCAGGGCGGGCAAGCTCCTCGACAAGGCGGCGTCCAAGATGCGGGTGCTGACGTCTGTGCATTGGGACGCGAAGCACAAGCCTGCCTTTCTCAAGCGCGGCAAGATGCCCGCGCCGGTTTACCCCAAGATCGATACCGCGAAGCCGCGCGAGATGATCGCGGCCGCCCGCGCGCTGATCCAGGGGGAGCACGAGATCCAGCAATGGCTCTGCCGGCTGGCCGACACGATGGAGAGCACGGCGGCGTTGATCGAAACGCGGGGGACGGCGGAGTTCTTCGCCCATTCGACCGCGCTCTACGGCCAGCCGACGCGGCTCATGCTCGACAAGCAGACGCGCGTGCTCGACCTTGCCAAGCATATGGACGAGGCGCTGGACGGGCTCGATTTCGACAAGCTGGTCATGGAAGGGACTGACGAGAAACTGTCCGATGTCGAGTTTGCCAGGCGCTTCCGCGCGCGGTTGTCGCGCCACTTCAAGACCGATGCGCCGGACGTCGTGATCAGCCCGAGCCTGTCGGCCAAGGCGGCCGCGTCCTCGACACGCATCCGCATCCGGCAGGGGGCGACATTTTCGGCGCGGGATGTGGACCAGCTGCTGCACCACGAAGCCCTGATCCACACGGCGACGGCGCTGAACGGCAAGGCGCAGAAGCATTTTCCGATTCTCGGTCGCGCCCATCCCGGCACTACGGAGGTCCAGGAGGGCTTGGCCGTGTTCGCCGAAGTCATCACCGGTTCCATGGACCCGGTGCGGTTTCGCCGCCTGTCGGGCCGCGTGCTGGCGATACAGATGGCGGTCGAGGGCGCGGACTTCAAAGAGGTCTATGACTTCTTCCAGAGCCGCATCGACTTCCCGTCACAGAGCTATGAGAACTCAAGGCGGGTCTTCCGCGGAGGCGTAATCTCCGGTGGGGCTCCCTTTACCAAGGACATGGTTTATCTGAACGGCCTGCTGCGGGTGCACAACTTCATGCGGACCGTGGTGCGCATGGGGCGGGCCGATCTGATCCGCGTGCTGTTTCTCGGCAAGATGGATATAGAGGATGTGCCCGCGCTGGCGCAGCTGGCGAGCAATGGGCGCCTCAGCCCGCCGCGCTTCATGCCGCCCTGGGTGCAGGATTTGCGCTTTCTCGTCAGCTACATGGGCTATTCAGGTTTTCTGAACCGCGTGAAAATGCCGGGCTTTCAGGCGTATTACGAAAACGACCTCAAGGATGTGCCGGACGTCTGGAGTCTAGTGCGGCACGACCGAATAGATCAGGCGGGCGAGGACATCATCGAGTGAGTGCCGGACTTCCAGCGACAGACCGCCCGGCTGTTGCACGAGGAAGCGTCCCGGCAATTCTTCGGATGCGCGGTCGAAGACCAGCACCGTGCCGGGCGGAAAGCCGAGCGACGGAATGGCATTGAGCGCAAAGGCGTCTCCCACCCGCTCCGACGTGGTGGTGTAGCGCGCGGGCTGCCCGGAGGCGGGGTCCGCGCCACCTTCCGGCCAGTCATAGACCGGAATATGGTGGATCGGCTTGGCGAGATGGCGATGCGCCGGATTGAGCCGGGCGGGGAGTTCGCCCGACAGAAGCCAGGACGGATCGGTGTCAAGCGCCTTGGCGATGCGGGACAGCGCGGCGCGGCGTGGCGTGTGTCCGCCGCTTTCCCAGTTGGCGATGGTCGGCTGCGACACGCCGACGGCTTCGGCGAGCGCCGTCTGCGACAGGCCCAGCTTCTTGCGCTTGATCTTGAGGCGTTCTGCGAGGTCCATCAAGTTTGCCTATATTAAATTAGCAGATTGGTAAGCCTGCTTTCCGGTCCCGCTTACCGTGACAGCGCTATCACTGTAGCCACGGCGGGAAGTCTGAATGCAAGCTGAATTTGCACAATCGTGAAAATGCTTACCAAGGTGTCATAAGAAAAATCGATAATTTGGGTCGCAATTCACTGTGAATTTCTTAGATGACTGGTTGGGAAATGCAATGAAGGGCGGGTCTCAAGCACTCGCATTCGGCGCGGCAACGAAATTGAAGAAACCAAAGGGTAAGACAATGAAGCAGGGTGATTACTGCACGCGCGAAGGCGCAGAACGATTGAAGCAGCAGATCGAAGCGTACTGGGCCGAGCGTGGCCACGACGTGAAGATCAACCTCGTGCAGGGCGGCTTCCTCGCCTCCATGCGCTCGGCACGGACCGATGTTCGCTCGAACATGGTCAACGGCGTCCCGACGCGCAACACGGCCGACTTCGGCTAAAGCATAGCCTTGCCGCCTCGCGCGGCGAAGCGATCGATCAGGGCCGGTGTGAGCGCGCGGAATGTCCGCAGCCTCACATCGGCCCGTTGTCGTATCTGGGGCGTGTAGCTGTAGCCATAGGTGACCAGCACGGACAGCGCGCCCGCATTGTGCGCTGCACCCATATCGGGGCTCGCGTCGCCGACCATGACGATGCGCGACGCATTGCGGTGGCCGGCGGCCATGAAGACATGGCGCGGGTCGGGCTTGGAGCGGGGCGCTTCGTCGCCGCCGACGATGCGGATGAAATGGTGCGTCATGCGCAAGCGTTCGAGCAGGGGGCGCGCCAGCCAGCCAGGCTTGTTGGTGCAGACCGTGAGTTCGGCGCCGAGCTTTGACAGCTCGTCCAGCGTGTCGCGCACGCCCGGATAGGGCGCGGAACGCTGCGCGATGTCGGCGGCGTAGCGCAGCAGGAACATGCGCTGGAGCTCGGACAGGCGCTCTTCGGTAACCGTATGGCCCGCCCGCGCGAACGCATCGCTGAGCAGGCGTCGCGATCCGAAACCAACGGCGCGCGCCGCACGCGCATAGTCCGTCTCTCCCACGCCCTCCAGCGCGATCACCTCGTTGGTCACGCGCACGAGGTCCGGGGCGGTGTGGACCAGCGTGCCGTCGAGATCGAAGCAGATGGTGAGGCCCTTGAGCGGTTTGTCCATCCGCCGGGTGTGATTCTGGCTGTGCGGGGCTTTCATTGGCGTCGCTATCCGCTAAGCCGCCCGTCATGACAACGCCTACCTCCCAACGTCCCCGCGCGGCCATCATACTCGCCGCCGGCAAGAGCACGCGCATGAAGAGCGTGAAGTCGAAGGTTTTGCACGAACTGGCAGGCCGTCCCCTCATCGGATGGGCCCATGCCTGCGCGTCCGCGCAAGGCTGCGAGCGCATCGTCTGCGTGGTGGGAGAGGCCAATGCGGATGTCCGCGCCGCCGCCGAAGCGCTCGGCATGGAGATCGCGGTGCAGGAGCCGCAACAAGGCACCGGCCACGCGGTCCAGTGCGCCAAGAAGGCCATGGCCGGGTTCGAGGGCGACGTGGCCGTGCTCTTCGCCGACACGCCGCTGATCCAGGACGCGACACTGGCTGGCGTCTACGCCGCGCTGGATGATTGCGATGTCGCCGTACTGGGGTTCGAGGCCGCCGATCCGGGTGCCTATGGCCGGCTCATCGAGCGGGACGGCACGCTGCAGGCCATCGTCGAAGCCAAGGAAGCCACGCCGGAGCAACTCGCTGTAACGCTCTGCAATAGCGGGGTTCTTGCAGCCGATGCGGCCAAGCTGTTTGCCGCCGTGGACCGCGTCGACAACAAGAACGCCAAGGGCGAATACTATCTCACGGACGTGGTGGAAATCATGCGCGGGGACGGCGGCACGGCGCGGGCCGTAAAGGGCGACGAGAGCGAGATGCTCGGCGTCAATTCGCGGCTCGATCTCGCGCAGGCGCACAAGGCGTTCCAGGCCAATATGCGCCGCGATGCCATGGTGTCCGGCGTGACCCTGCGCGATCCCGACACGGTCTATTTCAGCTATGACACCGAGATTGCGCCCGACGCGACCATCGGCGAGCATGTCGTCTTCGGCCCTGGCGTGACGGTCGAGGCGCACGCGACCATCCACGCTTTCAGCCATATCGAGGGCGCGCATATCGGCGAGGGCGCGAGCGTCGGGCCGTTCGCGCGGCTGCGCACTGGCACGGAGCTCGGCCCAGACACGCGCATCGGCAACTTCGTGGAGGTCAAGAAGACGGTCGTGGGCCGTGGGTCCAAGGCGGGGCACTTGTCCTATCTGGGCGACGCCAAGATCGGCGAAGGCGTCAATATCGGCGCGGGCACGGTGACCTGCAATTACGACGGCTATTTCAAGCACAGGACGGAGATCGGCGACCGCGCCTTCATCGGCACGCACAGCTCGCTCGTCGCGCCGGTGCGCGTGGGCGAGGGGGCCTTCACCGGCTCGGGCTCCGTCATCACCAAGGACGTGCCCGACGACGCGCTGGCGCTGGGGCGCGGGCAGCAGACCAACAAGCCAGGCTGGGCCGCGCGCTTCCACGCCGCCATGAGCAAGCGGAAGAACGCCAAATGAGCGTCGCCAAGGAGAACGCGGCCATGGCCGCGCTGGAGTTCGTCGAGGACGGCATGGTGCTGGGCCTCGGCTCCGGCTCCACGGCCGAGATCTTCATCGAGCGGCTGGGCGAAAAGGTGGCGGGCGGGCTGAAAGTCTCCGGCATTCCGACTTCTAAGAGGACAGCCGAAGTCGCCCGCGAATCGGGCGTGCCGCTGATCGACATTGCGCGCATCGACTCCATCGACCTGACGGTGGACGGGGCAGACGAGGTCGACCAGAATTTCCACCTCATCAAGGGGGGCGGGGCCTGCCTGCTGCGCGAGAAGATCATCGCCCACGCTTCCAAACGGATGGTCGTCATCGTGGATGACCGCAAGATGGTGGACACGCTCGGCGCCTTTGCGCTGCCCGTCGAAGTCGATCCGTTCGGCATGACGCTGACCGCCAATCAGATCTACGCCGCGCTGAAGGCGACGGGATGCGAGGACGGCGTGACGACGCTGCGCCAGACCCGCGACGGCGACGGACCGCTCGTGACCGATGGCGGCCACTGGATATTGGATTGCCGCGCCAAATCGATCCCGGACCCGGCGGCAACGGCCCGCGCGCTCGCCGCGCTGCCCGGTGTGATGGAGCACGGCCTGTTCATCGACCTCGCTGACGTCATCGTGATCGGGGAGATCGACCATGCCCGTGTCATGGAAATTCGGCGCGATTAGCGCGCGGGAGCTCCGGCGCGATCAGCGCGCGGGAGATCAGGCGCGACTAGCGCGGGGCAAAGGGAACAGACATGGCTGACTACGACTACGACCTTTTCGTCATCGGTGCGGGCTCGGGAGGCGTGCGCGCCGGACGTTTGGCCGCACAGCTCGGCAAGCGCGTCGGCGTGGCGGAGCAGTCCATGCCCGGCGGAACCTGTGTCGTGCGCGGCTGCGTGCCCAAGAAATACATGGTCTACGGCGCGGATTACGGTGCGGCGATCAAACACGCGGAGGGCTATGGCTGGACGGCGGACAATGTGCGCTTCGATTGGCCCACGCTGCGCGATGCGATCCAGAAGGACGTCAACCGCCTGTCGGGCATCTACTCGACCATCCTGGAGAAGAACGGCGCCGTGCTGCACCGCGAGCGCGCGACGCTGGTGGACGCCCACACGGTCAAACTGGCCGATTCGGGCAAGACGTTCACGGCCGAGACAATTCTGATCGCCGTTGGCGGCTCGCCCTGGTCGCCGGAGCTGCCGGGCGTTGAGCATACCATCGTGTCCGACGACGTGTTCCATCTCGACACGCTGCCCAAGCGGATGCTGATCGTCGGCGGCGGTTACATTGCCTGCGAGTTCGCCGGGGTGTTCGCCGGCCTCGGCACGCAGGTCATCCAGGCTTATCGCGGCGGGCGCCTGCTCAACGGGTTCGACGCCGAAGTGCGCGACGCGGTCGGCGATGTGCAGCGAAACAACGGCATCGACCTGCGCTTCAACATCAGCCCAACCAAGGTCGCCAAGACCGATGGCGGGCTGATCACGACATTCGATGACGGCAGCAAGATCGGCGCGGATGTCGTGCTGATGGCCACGGGCCGCCGACCGATGACGGACGCGCTCGGTCTCGACGCGGCCGGGGTCAAGGTCGAGAAGAATGGTGCGATCAAGGTCGATGAGTATTCACGCACTAGCCAGTCCAACATCTTCGCCGTGGGAGACGTGACGAACCGCGTGAACCTCACTCCCGTGGCGATCCGCGAGGCGGCCGCGATGATCGAAACGGTCTATAACGACAACCCGACAGCCTATGACCATGATAATATTGCGTCAGCCGTCTTCACCCGCCCGGCTGTGGGCGTATGCGGCGTCAGCGAGGGCGAGGCGCGCCGACGCCATGGCGACGATGTGACGGTCTATACGACCAGTTTCCGGCCTATGAAGAACGTACTCAGCGGAGACCCGCAGCGCTGCTTCATGAAGCTTATCACCAAGGGCAAGGAAGAGACCGTGATCGGCGTCCACCTCGTCGGCGACGAGAGCGGGGAGATGATCCAGATGATCGGCATCGCCATTAAAGCCAAGCTGACGAAGGCCGACTTCGACCGGACCTGCGCGGTGCACCCGACCATTGCGGAAGAGATCGTGACGCTGAAGCCGAGGGAGCTGAACAAGACGACGGTGGT
>JAHDEU010000127.1:0-5330 GCA_020628635.1 Hellea sp.
TGTCCGCGCTTGGGCTGAACGACCTGCGCATCGGGGACTATGAGGTCCTTGCCTATACCGTGGATGGCAAACCCGGCAACTGACCGAAGGCTTCAGCGAGACCAAGCCAAACCGTCCCGGAAAATCCCGGGGCGGTTTTTTGCTGTGACTAACGAGTGTGGATCAGCGGCCCTAGAACTGGACCCCTCCGCCGACACCGAAGACGCTGGCCGAAAGGTCGTCACCGGTAATGAGATTGTCGAGCTCGCCGAAATCATAGCGTGTCCAGTCCGCACGGAGGAAGAAGCGGTCGTTCTCGCCAAAGGCATACTGGGCGCCCACCCCGAAGGCCAAGCCCGACAGGTCGTCCAGGCCGCCGACCGAGGAGCTGTCCACGCTCGTGCTGCCATAGCCGAGCCGCAGGAACACCTCCGCGCCCGTATCCCGACCTGCTGACGTGATCGGCAGGCGCGGCCGCACGAAACCCGCAAAGCGGTTGTCATAGCCTGCCACGCCGTCATCGGCATTGTTGTCGAGCCCCTGGCCGTATTCGCCTTCGATGGCGACGAAGCGGTGAACGACAACACCGAGGCGGCCGCTGGCCGATTCCGTGCTGTCACCGAACAGGTCGAACCCGCCCGTGTCGAAGCTGTTCAGTGAGACGAATTCGTAGTTCAGATTGGCGTAGATGCGCGGTGCGTCCTGCGCGGAGGCCGCGGCAGGCACCGCAAGCGTGAGCGCAATGGCTGCGAGTGTGCGTTTCATGGCGACTCCCCTTGGCTTGGACTTACAGGCACTCGTCCCGCAGGCGCAGCCTCTGCGCAAATCACGGCCTGTTGCGGTTTCTCCCGGCCGCCGTCAGCGCTTGATGCGCTAGTCCCAAGTGCTAAGCGGACGCGGTCTTACGGCGCGTCTGGGCACGATGAACTTCACATCCGTCACATTCCTGTTCTTCTTCCTGCCCGCCGTGGTGGCGCTTTACTTCGTGCTGCCGTCCGGTGGGCAGAAGCGCGCGCGCAACGGATTGCTGCTGGCGGCGAGCCTGCTGTTCTATGCGTGGGGCGAGGGGACCTATCTGGCGCTGCTGCTGGTATCCATCGGGATGAACCACCTGCTGAGCCATGCGGTGGCGCGGAGCCGCAAACCCTGGCTTGCGATCGGGATTGCGGCGAACATCGCCCTGCTGGTCGTGTTCAAATATCTCGACCTGATTGTGGACACGGTGGGGCTGACGGACTTCGGCGTGGAACGGCCCGACGAATCTCGGGGCACGTTCAGACTGCCGCTCGGCATATCCTTCTTCACCTTCCAGGCCATCAGCCTGCTCATCGATGTGGGACGCGGCAGCGCTCCGGCGAAAAACGTCTTCAGAACAGGGCTCTACATCGCCATGTTCCCGCAGCTCGTTGCCGGACCCATCGTGCGCTGGGACGAGATTCGCACTCAGATCACCGAGCGGTCCGAGACATGGGACCGCTTCTGTTCTGGCCTGCAGCTGATGATGCTGGGCCTGGCGCAAAAGGTGCTGATTGCCGATGTGGTGGCGGTCGTGGCGGACAATGCGTTCGGGGCGGAGCCGGGCAGCCTCGGCGCGGGCGCGGCGTGGCTGGGTCTCGCGGCATTCACGATCCAGATCTTCTACGACTTTGCGGGCTATTCCAACATGGCGATCGGCATGGGACGCATCTTCGGCTTCGAGTTGCCCCGCAATTTCGAACATCCCTATAGCGCGGCGAGTTTCCGCGAGTTCTGGCGGCGCTGGCACATGACGCTGTCGCGCTGGTTCCGGGACTATCTCTACATTCCACTGGGCGGGTCGCGGGCAGGGCGGTTCGCCACATACCGCAACCTGCTGGTCGTCTTCGTGCTGTGCGGTCTGTGGCACGGCGCGAACTGGACGTTCCTGCTCTGGGGTCTGTGGCACGGCGCATTCCTGATCGGCGAGCGCGTGGCACGGCGCGCGGGCTTCCCGACGCTGCCGCGCGTCATCGGCGTCATCTATACCGTGCTGTTCGTCGCGCTGGGTTGGGTGCTGTTCCGGGCCGACAGCCTGCCGGACGCGCTGGCCTATTGGGGAGACCTGTTGCCGGGTGAGGGTGCAAGTATCGACGTGCCTGAGACCGCCATATACGCGCTCGTCATCGGTGCGCTGCTGGCGTGGGACCGCACGGCGCGGTGGGGCGAGAGCCTCAACCCGGACGGCACGCTGGGCGCGAGCCTGCGCTGGGTCGGCGTGCTGTTGCTGGCGCTGCTGAGCTTTGCGGCCGTCGCATCGTCAACCGTTCAATCCTTCATCTATTTCGTGTTCTAGCATGGCCCATTTGCTCCGAAACATCGCCGTCATCCTGCTGCTCGCGGCGTTCACCTTGCCCGCCATCGGCTATGCCGTCGGCATGGTGCGCGGGGCGGGGGTGAGCGCGGCGGAGAACCGCCGCCTGTCGGCCTTCCCCGGATGGAGCGAGGCGGAGACCTTCCGGGGCTATACCGACGACATCGACGCCAATCTGCGTGACAATTTCGGCGGGCGCGCCGCGCTGATCGACGTGGCGCGCAATGTCCGCGACAATCTCGGCGAGGATCCGCCCCTCGTCGTGCGCGGGAAGGACGACTGGCTCTTCCTCGGCCAGACGGGCTACCGCGAGGAGTTCGAGGGACGCGGCCGTTGGAACGATGCGCGCGTGGAAGACTGGGTGCGCGACCTTCGGGCGGCGGAAGCCTTCTTCGCCGAGCGCGGCATTCCCTTCGCTGCCGCCATCGCGCCGGACAAGGCGCGCATCTACCCCGAAAAGCTGCCAGGCGATTGGACGATGGGTGAGCGGCGCTTCGCGACGTCTCTTCTGGGAGGCATGCAAGGCGCCGGGAGCGACGCCTTTGTGAGCCTCGACGCCGCCATACTGCGCGCCAAGGCGGCCGGAGAGCAGGTCTACTACCGCCGCGACACGCACTGGTCACCGTCCGGCAGCTTTGCCGCCTCGCAGGTCTGGATGGATGCCATGGGCGGGACACGCCCGCGCTATGACGGCGGCACGGTCGCGTTGCGCGGCAGGGCGGCGCTCGGCGATCTCGACCGCATGTCGGGCGAGGAGGCCTCGACCGAGCCCGAGGCCATGATGCGCGCGGACCCGAACATTCCCGGCTACAGCGTTGTCTTCCCGCACACCGCACCGAACGGCGATCCGGAGCGCGGGGCGCTCGCGACCAAGACAATCGAAGCCGATGTGGACGGCGCGCGCGGCACGCTTGTCATCGTCGGCGACAGCTTTGCGGATTTCATGATGCCGCAATTCATGGCGGGCTATGAGCGGGTGGTGAAAATCCACCACGGCTCCGAAGCGTTTACAGTCGGCACGGACGAGATCTTGTCCTACGACCCCGACGCGGTGCTCTTCCTGGTCGTGGAGCGGGACGCGGCCCGCAAGGCCCGGCCGATCCTGGTCGGGCCGAGCACGGACGCCGGGGGACAGCCATTGCCGCTGCCCTCGCGATGAAGTTGGACGGGGCAGGCACGATTTGCCGCTATATCCGCTTTCGCGGCATGGCTTGCCTTGGTAACGGTGCGCCTGATTTGCGGCGGGGAGCCGCACGAAAATAGAGGGGCCGCGACCGCCTGACACGGCGCGGCACATGACGATGACGAAATGGACTCCGTCCTCCTGGCGCGCAAAGCCGGCCAAGCACATTCCGAACGACTATCCCGACACGGATGCGCTCGCCTCCGTCGAGGACACGCTGCGCGGCTACCCGCCGCTGGTGTTTGCGGGCGAGGCACGGCGCCTCACGGAGAAGCTGGGCGATGTTGCCATGGGCAAGTCCTTCCTGCTGCAGGGCGGCGATTGCGCGGAGAGTTTCAAGGAGTTCCACCCCGACAACCTCCGCGACATGTTCCGCGTGATGATGCAGATGGCCGTCGTACTGACCTATGGTGCGGGGCAGCCCGTGGTGAAGGTCGGACGCATTGCAGGCCAGTTCGGCAAGCCGCGCTCTTCGCCCGTGGAAGTGCGCGACGGGATCACACTGCCCAGCTACCGCGGCGACAACATCAACGGCATGGAATTCTCGCCCGAGAGCCGCACGCCGGACCCGGAGCGCCTGCTCAAGGCCTATGGCCAGTCGGCGGCGACGCTGAACCTGCTGCGCGCATTCTCGACCGGCGGCTACGCGAACCTGCGCAACATCCACAAATGGAACCTCGGCTTCATCGCGGGCTCCGAAGTCAGCGAGCGCTACACGGAGCTCTGCGACAAGATCACCGACGCGCTGGATTTCATGGAAGCCTGCGGCGTCACCCCGCAGAGCACGCCGCAAATGGCGGCGACGGACTACTACACGTCGCATGAAGGCCTGCTGCTGGGCTATGAGGAGGCGATGACCCGCATCGATAGCACGACCGGCCGCTGGTATGACACATCCGCTCACATGCTCTGGATCGGCAACCGCACGCGCCAGCTGGACCACGCCCATGTGGAGTTCATGCGCGGCATCGAGAACCCGATCGCCATGAAGATCGGCGAGGGGTTGGAGCCGGACGAGCTCTTGCGGTTGCTGGATGTGCTCAACCCGCAAAACGTGGCGGGCCGAATGACGTTGATCGCGCGCTATGGCCACGACAAGGTGGCAAAAGGCCTGCCGACGCTCGCCCGCGCCGTGAAGGCTGCGGGTCGCCACGTCGTCTGGTCCTGCGACCCGATGCACGGCAACACGATCAAGACGGCGTCTGGTTACAAGACGCGGCCCGTCGATAACATCATGTCCGAGGTGAAGACCTTTATGCAGGTGCTCCACAGCGAAGGCTGCTGGCCCGGTGGCGTGCATTTCGAGATGACCGGACAGAACGTCACCGAGTGCATCGGTGGCTCGGCCCGTATCGTGCGCGAGGAAGACCTCAGCTCGCGCTACCACACCCATTGCGACCCACGCCTCAACGCCGACCAGGCGCTTGAGCTGGCGTTCATGATCGCGGAGGAACTGGGGAGCTACCGCAAGGGCGAGGCGGCGCGGCTGGCGGGCTAGCCTGGCATGTTCTGCACGATCGTCACCGCCAGCGCCGGGAGATAGGCAAGGATGGCCGCAAGGACATAGGTCACCAGCAGCAGCAGTCCGAAGACCACGGACATGCCCAATCCGCTACCGTCCGCAGTCGCGAACAGACGCCCGCGCCACGCAGTCAGCGTGTCGATCGCGAACATCAGCGGGTAGCTGAGTATCGACACGGCGGCGATGACGTTGCCCGTCATGGGCAGGGCAAAGAGCAGCGACGACAGCGTGACCAGCATCGTGCTCGGCAGTACGGTAGCGAAGATATAGCGGACGCGCAGCACGAAAGTGGTCGGCGTGGTGAAGGCCCGGACAAC
>JAHDEU010000127.1:5340-6601 GCA_020628635.1 Hellea sp.
AGCGCGTAGAGCGGGACAAAGGCGAATGGCATGAAGACAAACAGCCATTTGACCTGATCGATCGCGGCCGCCTCTATGTCGAAGCCCGCGAAATCGTCCGGGCTGGCCGCGACCAGTGCGCGGAACTGCTCGGCATTCATCTGCGTCATCGCATCGTCCGCGCCGGTGTAAAGGAAGCGCAAGGCCGCCATGACCGCGATCAGGCCGAACCAGACGCGAAAACTCGGCGTGTATCGGTTCAACTAGTCGCCGTCGCGCGCCGCGCTGAAGTAGCGCGCTAGCGCGCGGATGACCGTTCCCAGCGTCTTGAAGGACCGGATGTTCAGCCCGAACACGTCCTCCAGCAGGTTGTCGAAGCCGATCCGGCTGGCCCTGGGCTGCGCCCGGACGATCTCGGGTTCCAGCGGGTCGATCACAGTGCGGAAATCTCCGCGATGACCGGCATGGCCGAAACGAGCAGGGAGATGGTCTGCGCGACCATCAAAGTGACAATCATCAGGATCGCCATGACGATGCTCATCCCGAGGCGCTCCTTGCCGAAACCGCGCATGGGTCCGCGATAGGCGGTAAGCGCGTAAAGCAGGCCCAGCACGGCGAGCTGGACGGATCCGAGCAGTTGCAACGTGTCCAAGTCCATGAAGGGCACGCACATGGTGAAGGCAATGCCGAAGACCGAACCGGGCAAGATAGTGCCGAACATATAGCGCTGGCTTACCACAAAATTCTCGCCGCGCTTCCAAGGCCGGAAGATCGCGGACAGCGCGAGAAAGGCCGCGATGAAAATAAAGGGGTAGATGATAAAATGACGGTTGGCGATGCGCTGTGCCGCGGCTGGCATGTCATAGGCGTCGCGCGCCGCCTCGCTGATCCGGCCCGCTGTGACGCCTTGCTCCAACAGGTTACCGGGCAGGGTAGCCAAGGACGCGATGAAGGCACCGTTTTCACTGGCCCAGAAGAATTGCAGGCCGATCATGATGGTCATCAGGGCCAGCCAAAGCCTGAGAGACGGCGTGTAGTCTCCACCCCAGTCGGGCTTGCGCGCGGCGTCGAAGAAAGCGGCGGGATCGACGATTGTCGCCGCCAGGCTCTTCAGGCCGCGAAGCGATATGCCGAACAGGTCGTCCAGAAAGTCGTTGAACCCCACATGGCCGAATTCGGGCGCGGGCGCGGATTTTGTCTTGTTCTTCATGACAGCGAGCCCAAACGAAAAAGCCGTCCCGCGCGAGCGGGACGGCTCGTGGTCTGTTATGCCGGAAGACCT
>JAHDEU010000128.1 GCA_020628635.1 Hellea sp.
GAGGCGTGTCTGAAAACATCACATCGACCTCGCGCCCGGCTGCCGCCATTGCCTTCACCGCCCCTTGGCCCCACATGCCCGCCAATGCCGCCCCGCCACCCCGACCAATTCGACGCCGCCGAGGAGCGCACGCTGTTTGAGCAACTGGTCGCGTTGCGCAAGCTGCTGCCTTACGTCTGGCCGGCGGACAAGCCGTCCTACAAGGTGCGGGCCGCGGTCGCGATCGCGCTGGTGGTCTCCAGCCAGTTCTTCATCGTCGCGGCCCCCTTCTTCATCGGCGAGGCGCAGGGCTCCGTGCAGGACGCGGTGAGCGACGGCAGCGCATTCGGCGACGCCGTCGCGATCATCGGCTTCTTCCTCCTGGCCTATGGTGCGATGCGGCTGCTCTCCACCGCGTTCTCGGAAGCCCGAGAATACGTCTTCGCGCCCGTCGCGCAGCTGGCGCAGCGCCGGATCGCGACGCAGACCTTCGCGCATCTGCACCAGCTGGGGCTGCGCTACCATCTGGCCAAGCGCACGGGCGGGCTGTCGCGGATCATCGAACGCGGCGTGCGCTCGATCGATTTCCTGTTCCGCTTCCTGCTGTTCAATATCGGGCCGACCTTCCTGCAGCTCATCATCGCGGGCGCGGCGCTGACGGTCGCTTACGATGCGTGGTTCGCGCTGATCGCGGTCGGCATTGTCGTGACCTATGTGGCGTTCACCGTGGTCACGACGGAGTGGCGGCTGAAGTTCCGGCGCGAGATGAACAAGCGCGACACGGAAAGCTGGGCGCGCGCCGTGGACAGCCTGCTGAACTACGAGACGGTCAAATATTTCGACGCCGAAGAGCGCGAGGTCGCGCGCTATGACGCCGCGATGGAGGCCTATGCGAAAGCCGCCGTGCGCTCCCGGACGTCGCTGGCGACCGTCAATATCGGGCAGAACTTCCTGATGAACACCGGCATCATCGCCATGATGATCCTGGCAGCCGAGCGCGTACTGGGCGGGTCGATGGACACCAAGGACATGTTCACCATCACCCTGCTGATGAGCCAGCTCTACCGGCCGCTCAACATTCTCGGCTTCGCCTACCGCGAGATCAAGCAGTCGCTGACCGATCTGGAGCGCATGTTCACCCTGCTCGACGAGGAGCCGGAGGTGCGCGACGCCGCCCATGCCGGGGACATCGGATCCGTGCAGGGCCGGATCGAGTTCGAGGATGTCGACTTCGCCTATGACGACGACCGCCAGATCCTGCACGGCGTCAGCTTCACGGCCGAGGACGGGCAGACCGTGGCCGTCGTCGGCCCGACGGGTGCGGGCAAGTCGACCCTGTCGCGCATCCTCTACCGCTTCTACGACATTGCGGGCGGCAGCGTGCGCATTGACGGGCGCGACATACGCGACGTGACGCAAAGCTCCCTGCGCGCCGCCATCGGCATGGTCCCGCAGGACACGGTGCTGTTCAACGACACGATCGGCTACAACATCGCCTATGCGCGACCGGACGCGAGCCAAGCGGAAATCGAGCAGGCCGCGCGGGACGCCCAGATACACGACTTCATCGCGGGGCTTCCCAAGGGCTACGACACCATGGTCGGCGAGCGCGGGCTGAAACTCTCCGGCGGCGAGAAGCAGCGCGTCGCCATCGCGCGCACCCTGCTCAAGGACCCGGCCATCCTGATCCTCGACGAGGCGACGAGCGCGCTCGACAGCGCAACCGAGGTCGAGATTCAGGGTGCGCTATCGAGCGCCGCGAAGGGGCGCACCACGCTGGTCGTTGCGCACCGGCTGTCGACCATCCAGGACGCGGACCTGATCCTCGTCATGGAGGAGGGGCGGATCGTGGAGCGCGGCACACACGAGGCCCTGCTGGAACGCGGCGGGCTCTATGCCGAGCTGTGGAACCGCCAGGGGGAGTTGGAGGCGGCATGAGCGGGCGCGCGTCATTTTCAAAGCCTTGGCAAGCCGGCCGGCTGAGCCTAGGCGAAACGCAAACACGAACGGAGCCCACATGACCTTCAAGAACCGCACTCTCATCATGTCCGGCGGCTCGCGCGGGATTGGGCTGGCCATCGCCAAGCGTGTCGCGGCCGACGGCGCGAACATCGCGATCTGCGCCAAGACGGCCGAGCCGCACCCCAAGCTCGAGGGCACGATCTACACGGCGGCGGAAGAGATCGAGGCCGCAGGCGGGACGTGCCTGCCGATCGTGTGCGACATACGCGACGACGCGTCGGTGGAGCGGGCCATCGAGCAGACGGCAGACCGGTTTGGCGGCATCGACATCCTCGTCAACAACGCGTCCGCCATTTCTCTCACGCCGACCACAATGACGCCGATGAAACGGTTCGACCTGATGAACCAGGTCAACGCCCGCGGCACGTTCTCCATGAGCCGCAGCGCGCACCGATATCTGGTGGACAGCGACCACGCCCACATCCTCAACATCGCGCCGCCGCTGGACATGGCTCCCAAATGGTTCGCGCGCCACACCGCCTACACCATGGCCAAATACGGCATGAGCCTGTGCACGCTGGGCATGGCGGAGGAGTTCCGGCGCGACGCGATCGCGGTGAACTCGCTCTGGCCGATGACGTCGATCGACACGGCCGCCGTGCGCAATGTGCTGGGCGGCGACGCCATGGCCAAGATGAGCCGCTCGCCCCAGATCATGGCCGACGCGGCTTACCATGTGCTGTCCAAGCCGACCGACTTCACCGGTCGGTTCCTCATCGACGAGGACGTTCTGAAAGAGGCGGGCGACTGGGATGCCTCCCGCTACCGCCGCGCCGACCACGACGGTCCGCTCATGGCGGACTTCTTCGTCGATCCCGACACGCTGGCCAGTTCCGATGACGAGATCATGGAAGCGCCAGGGTATGGGAGCTGACGGATGCCCACGCAAAACGCCGTCGAGCCGACGCCGGAGCAGATCGAGGCCTTTCTGGCGGGCCACGAGGACGGCGAGCCGGTCTTCATGCTCAACCTGCTGAAGTTCAAGGACCGCGCGACCTACCATGACGGGGAGGACGTGTCGGGCGCGGAGGCCTATGGCCGCTACGCCAAGGCCTTCGGGCAGATGCTGCGCGATCAGGGGCTGGAGGGCTCGGAGACGGTCTTTGGCGGGCGCGTGCTCGATTTCATGATCGGTCAGGACTCCGACGTGCCCGGCGGAGAGTGGGACGCCGTGGCGGTGGTCCGCTATCCCGACCGCAAGGCCATGTTCGCAGCCGTCAGCAATCCGGAATACCGCAAGATCCACAAACACCGCAAAGCCGGGCTGGCGGGCCAATTGCTGATCGCCTGCGACGGCTCTGGCGTGTTTTAGCCATATTCCCGGTGGTACTCGTAGCCGAAGAGCGAGGTCCCGGTTTCCGGATTGAAATACTGGCAGTAGAGCCGCTCGCCCGATTTTGGCGTGGTGTCGCGCCGCGTGCGCATCATGTGAAAGGACAACGCCGTCACGCCGCGCGCCTTCAGGTCCAGATCGGCGGCTGTCGCGCGGTCGGCATTGCGGCCAGGCGTGCATTCCGCGACCCCTTCGGAGTTGCCGCAAGCCAGGCGCATATGCGCCTCTCCGAGATAGCGGTCATTCGTCGGGTACTCGCCACGCCCCTCGGTCTCGCCCAGCTCGCCATAGGCCGGGTCGTCGATCTTCATGCACTGCGTTTCGAATGGTCCCAGCTCCCGCAGCGCCTCGGTCGGATATTCCAGATAGAGCACCTCTCCCGAGCTCAGCCTGGGCAGCAGGCAGCCGCTCTCGAAGCCCACATCGCGCCGGTCGATGAATCCCGTGGACGTCTGCGTGCTCATGCCCTTGCGCCATGTGTATTCGCCAAGCCGGCCATAAACGACCCGGCTCGGCTGCAGCGCATCGCAGGTCGTGATTTCGACGGGAACAGGCGCGCCGGCGCTCGCAGCCATGGGCAGGGTGGCTAGCATTGCCACGCATGCCGCCATGGCGGGCGCGCAGCAGGCCTTTCGCCGCCATGTCCGCTCAATCGCCCATTTCGTATCTGTCTGCATCATTCGTCTCCTGTTCGCTCAGTCTGTCTTAGTGCTGGCCGCATGGGCGTGGATGAGTCAGGTCCCGCTCATGCCGTCCTCCCTCATCGACGCCGCTCGCGCCGCCGTTATCCTGCTCCTGTCGATGTTTTTTGCAGCCGCCGGTGTGGCGCATTTCACAGTGACGGACAGTTTTGCCGCGATCGTGCCGCCTTTTCTGCCCTTTCCGGAGCTCATCGTGCAGGTCACGGGCGCGATGGAACTCGTCTTCGCGTTGGGCCTGCTGTGGCCGAAGTGGCGGGCGCGCACCGGATGGGCGCTGGCCGCCTATCTGCTCTGCGTCCTGCCCGCCAACATCTACATGGCCCTGGAGGGCATGCCGCTCGGAACGCTGGCCACCAGTAAATTTTCGTTGTGGCTCCGAGTTGGGTTGCAATTCCCTTTAATTACATTAATCCTGTGGTCGTCCCGTTCTTTGGAACGGAATCAGGACCGCGGGAGTTAACGCGGCTGAGACCCGTGCGACGCGCAGCGTGCGTGCAGGCTCTGACACAACAGCGCAATGCGCGCGCAGAGGGATCACAGGGATACTTTCCATGAAACAGTTCACAACCTGCCTGGCCGCCTCCGGTCTGGCGCTGACGGCGGCTCTCGCTTCCGTCACCATGGCTTCGGCCCAAGACAGCGGCGTGTATATCCGCGCCAATGCGGGCCTTTCGGTCATGGACGATTCCGAGCTCACCGGCGGCATCGACAGCACAACGGTCGGCACAGGCGTGGTCGAAGGCGAATCCGACCTCGCGGCCTCGCTCGGCCTCGGCTACAAATTCGACAACAACTGGCGTGTCGAACTCGATGGCGACTACGGCTACCAAGACCTCGGCGCCATCTCCAACACCCCCAGCAGCTTCGCGAAGCTGCGCAACCAGTCGCTGATGGCGAACCTGATCTATGATTTCGACGGTCTTGGCTCGTTCGTGCCATTCGTCGGCGTGGGTGCGGGTGTCCTGCGCGGCGAGGGCAGCTTTTCGGCCCATGATTTCGTAATCGACGGCAACGCCGTGCGTCACCCGGCCTGCCCCGGCGCGACCGCCGACGGCGTCACCTATAGCTGCGACACGTCCGACACGGATGTGGCATTCGCCTACCAGGCTCTGGCCGGCATCGGTATCAAGCTGTCGGACCGTCTGACCTGGGATACGCACTACACCTACCAGCGCGCCAACGACCTGGACTTTGAAGGCATCCGTTCCGCGGTCGCCGGTGCGCCAAACCCCGGCGTGACCACGACGGCCACTATCACCTCGCTGGAAGATCCGACGATCCACTCGCTTCTGACGGGACTGCGTTACCAGTTCGGTGGCACGAAATATGTGGCACCGCCGCCGCCGCCGCCCGCACCGGCGCCGATCACCTATACCTGCTTCGACGGTACCGTCGTCACGGACCGCGCGCTCTGCCCGCCGCCGCCACCGCCGCCTCCGCAGCAGTTCACCTGTTCCGATGGTGTGACGACGGTGACGGATCTGGCACTCTGCCCGCCGGAAGTCGTCTTCCTGACCTGCCCGGATGGGGTGACGCAAGTGTCCGACCTCAACGCATGTCCGCGTCGTTCGGTCGAGACGATCGAAAACCTCTGCGGCACGCAGAACCGTCAGGAAGTCATCTATTACGAGTTCAACAAGGGCCAGTCGGCCGAGACCCGCAATACGATCAACCGCATCCTCGACATCGGCCAGTTCTGCCAGGTGCAGAACATCCGCGTCGTCGGCCACACCGACACATCGGGTGCCGCGTCCTACAACCTGAACCTTTCCAAGCGCCGCGCTGCCGACGCTCGCGAAGAGCTGGTCCGCCAGGGTGTGAACCCCGCGCTGATCACCTCCGAAGGCAAGGGCGAGACAGAGCCGGCCATCCCGACCGGCGACGGCGTCAAGGAACAGCTGAACCGCCGCACGGAAGTGCTGATCACGCTGTCCGACGTGGGCGCCGCGACCTTCAACTAGGTCCCGCCTCACAGCGACAAGATAGGAAGCCCGGCTCCAACGAGTCGGGCTTTTTGCTGCGCGGGGGAAAAGTCCGGCACGGGTCTGGTGAGCGTCGTCAATCCGGCTGCCACTTGTTCCTTCCGCGTCCTGCACTTTTAACTGTCCGCTAATACTGCCTGTTGCGTTCGGCATGCTGCAGCGTGTGAGCCTGGAATGTGCCCGGTGATCGACAGGGCGGGGACGCGATTGCAACGCTTGGGCACAGCGCGGCGGAAATTGCCCGGTCGGTGGCGCAATTCTGTCACGGCTCAGCCGTGGATCATCCGTCCTCCCGCGTCGTCTGCAGCAGCCAGTCGCGCAATGCGTCCGCATAGCTTTGCGTCCCCGGCGCGCTCAGGTGGTCTCCGGGCACAGCCTCGAACCGCGCATTCGGCATCATCGCGGCGAGCGCGCGGCCGTCGCCATTGTCGAAGTCGTCCGCGCCGCTCAGCACCAGCACCGGCATGTCCATGGCGGCGAGCTCCGCCTCGCTCACCGTCATGCGGTGGCGCAGCGAGCCGCGCACGCTGTCCGCATCGCTGCC
>JAHDEU010000129.1 GCA_020628635.1 Hellea sp.
TCCAGCGTGCCCGGCCCGATCCAGTTGACTTCGCCCAACTCGATGATGGAGCGCAGCAGCGCGTCTCTCGGCCCGACCACGACCTGCCCCGCATCCGCGTCCAGCCGCACGACATAGAGCGGGTCCGTGCCCGTATCCTGCCCCAGCCCCAGCCCGCGCCGTTGCCCGACCGTGTAATACATCACGCCGCGGTGGCGGCCGAGAACGCGACCGCTCTCGTCCACGATGTCACCCGGCTTGGCGGCATGAGGCCGGACCTTTTCGATCACGTCGGTATAGCGGCCTTCCGGCACGAAGCAGATGTCCTGGCTGTCGGGCTTGGAGGAAACGGCGAGCCCCATCTCTTCCGCGAGCCGTCGCGTTTCCGTCTTGTCCATGTGACCCAGCGGGAAGCGCAGGAAGTCGAGCTGTTCGCGCGTGGTGGCGAACAGGAAATAGCTCTGGTCCTTGCCGCCATCGAAAGCGCGGTGGAGCTCCGGCCCGTCGGGTCCCTCGACGCGCTGGATATAGTGGCCCGTCGCCATGCAGTCCGCCCCCAGATCCTTTGCCACGTCCAGCAGGTCGCGGAACTTCACAGTCTGGTTGCAGCGCACGCAGGGAATGGGCGTTGCGCCCTTTAGGTAGGTGTCGGCGAAATCCTCGATCACCGCGTCGCGGAACTTGCTCTCGTAATCCAGCACATAGTGCGGGAAGCCGATCAGCTCGCTCACCCGGCGCGCATCATAGATGTCCTGACCCGCGCAGCACGATTTGGCGGACTTCACCGCCGCCCCGTGGTCATAGAGCTGCAGCGTCACGCCGATGACCTCATAGCCCTCACGGGCGAGCAGCGCGGCGCAGACGGAACTGTCCACGCCGCCGCTCATGGCGACCACGACGCGCGTGTCGGACGGGGCCTTGGCGAATCCGAGACTGTTCAGCTCGGCCGTCTTGCCCGGGGTTATGGTGGCGCTCGCGCTCATGGCGGGCATATAGTGAAGATGCGCCCCGCTGTCATCGCCCGGACTCCGCGCAAGCGACCCCGATTCAGCCAACAAATTCAGCCCGCTACCGGAATGGTCCACAGGACTGCGCGCTCCGTTAAGGTTAACTAACATCCATTAATAAAGGTAAACGCCTGAATTTGTTATCATTTTTACGGGCCGCTTAAGCCCCCTTTAAGACCCCCCGCCTAGACAGCTCTCAATAACGACAGCTCCACTGACGCGGTGGGACGCCGAGCGGAGCGCAAAAGGGCAAGGGTAGCTATGTCTGAGAGAGTGAGAAAACGCGAACATGTGGTCATCGGACCGGAAGGGACGCCGCTGACGCTGGCCGACCTGCCCAAGCCCAATACGGTGCGCTGGGTCATCCGCCGCAAGGCCGAGGTCGTCGCCGCCGTGCGCGGCGGCCTGCTGACGCTGGAGAGCGCCTGCGACCGCTACGGCCTGTCCTCCGAGGAGTTCATGTCCTGGCAGCGCAGCATCGAGAGCCACGGCATCAGCGGACTGCGCACGACGCGCATCCAGCAATACCGCTAGGTCAGATCAATATGGCGCGCGTGAGCGCGTCGAGCAGCAGGCGGCCCCGCGGGGTCGCCTTTACTGTTTGTGGCCCCGAGCTTCTTGAAATGAGCTCCAGCAGACCGTCCTTGAACAGGTAGTCCGGGATGATCCGTGTCTCGCCCGCGATCGCGGACAGGCGCTCTGGCGAAATGCCCTCCACAGTGCGCAGCCCCATCATGACATATTCGGACGCGGCGTCCGTCGGTGAGAGCGGCTCGGTGCGCATCGCCGTGCCTTCACTGTCGACTGCCGCGATGTAGTCTCTGGGCCGCAGCGGCGTTTCCGTCGCGAGGCGCACTCCGCCCTGCCACAGCCGCCCATGCGCACCCGGCCCGACGCCGACATAATCGCGCCCGCGCCAATAGGCGAGATTGTGCTGCGAGCGGTGTCCGGGCAGCGCGAAATTGCTGACCTCGTAATGCTCGAACCCGGCCGCCGAGAGCCGCGCGTCGATAGCCTCGAAATCGGACGCGCTTTGGTGCTCCCCGGCAGCGAGGTCTGCCCCGCGCGCTTCGGCTCGCGCAAAGGCCGTGCCCGGCTCGACCGTGAGCTGGTAGGTCGAGATGTGCTGCACGCCGAGCGCGAGCAGCGTGTCGAGGTCGCGGGTGAGCCTGCCCTCCCCTTCGCCCGCCACGCCGAAGATCAGGTCCGCCGACACGCTCGGGATCGTCGCGACCGACTGCGCGATGGCATCCCTTGCACGCACCCCGTCATGGTCGCGGCCGAGCTGGGTGAGCACCGCGTCGTCGAAGCTCTGCACGCCGATTGACAGCCGGGTGATGCCGGCGGCGCGCCAGTCATCGAGACGTGCTTGGGTGATGTCGTTTGGGTTGGCCTCCAGCGCGATCTCGGCGCGGTGCGGCACGTCCCACAATTCGCGGATCGTGCCGAGCAGCGCGCCCAGCTGCGGGCGGCTCAGCAGGCTCGGCGTGCCGCCGCCGAAATGCACCGAGCCTATCCCGCGCTCGTCCGTCAGCACGCGCCAGCTGCGCAGGTCCGCCACCATGGCGTCCACCAGCGCCGCCGCTTCCCCCGCGCGCTTGTCCAGATGGACGTTGAAATCGCAATAGGGGCAGATGCGCGCGCAATAGGGCCAGTGGAGATAGACCGCGAGCGGCTCGCTATTGTCCATCTGGAAACTGGTCGGCGAGGAATTTGGCAAAGGCGTCGGCGCGGTGGCTGATGGCGTGCTTCTCGTCCGGGTCGATCTCGGCGAATGTCTCCGCGTCGCCGACCCGTTGGAAGATAGGGTCGTAGCCAAAGCCCCGATCGCCCCGGGGCGGCCAGACGATGTGGCCGTGGACATCGCCCTCATAGACCGTGGACGTCCCATCCGGCCAGGCGAGGCAGAGTGCGCAGACGAAGCGCGCGCCGCGATCCTCGGAATCGCCCAGCTCCGTATGCACGCGCTGCATGGCCCGCATAAAATCGCGGTTGCCGTGCTCGTCCTCCGCCCAGTTCGCGGCATAGATGCCGGGCTGGCCGTCCAGCGCGAAGATTTCGATCCCGCTATCGTCCGACAATGCGGGCATGTCCGCCGCCTTGGCCGCCGGCAGCGCCTTGAGCCGCGCATTGCCCGCGAAGCTGTGTTCCGTCTCGTCCGGCACGGGCAGGGACAGCTCGGCCGCGCTGACTGTGCTCAGCCCGAACGGCTCCAGCAGGGCTCGTATCTCCCGCACCTTGCCCTCATTGTGGGAGGCAACGACGATCGACATGCCGGGCCGGAGAGTGTGCTGCTTGCTCATGGTCGCGGGTTAGGCGCGCGCTCACCATCTGGCAACCGCATGCCGAAGTCCGGCCTTGCAGTCTGCGCCTTATTGATTACCAATAAGGCGATGGACGCAGCCGCCTCTTCGAAACCCAAAGTCGCCTCGCGCGGGCTGATGCTGTTCCTGCGCGTGGTGCAGGCCTTCATCGCGGCGGGCATGGTCGCGTCGCTGTTGATCGGCTGCGTGTTCCTGTTCGACAACCCGCTGCGCGAGCAGATCATGGCCGATGCCGACGGCGACTGGATGGCGCGCCGCCTGTTTCTGCTGGGCCTGATCGGCGCGGTCGTCGCGGCCGCCTGGTTCTACATCGTCACCATGATCATCCGGCTGGTCAGGACAGTCCAGCAGGGTGATCCGTTCGTGGAAGCCAACATCTCCCGCCTGCGCACCATGTGGATCGTGCTGGCCCTGACCGAGGTCTTCCGCATCATCGCCCATGCGGCTGCCGGCATCGCCGTGTCGCCCAACAAGGTCAGCCAGGCCGAAACCGGGTTCGACATCCAGCTGCCCACCATCTTCCTGGTCGTCATCATCGCCGTGCTGTCCGAGGCCTTCCGCCTCGGCGTCGAGATGCGCCGCGATGCGGAACTGACAATCTAACATGTCCATCCGCGTCAACCTCGACCGCGTCCTCGTGGACCGCAAGATGAGCCTGACCGAGCTCGCCGAACGCGTGGGGATCACGCTGGCGAACCTGTCGATCCTGAAGACGGGCAAGGCGCGGGCGGTGCGGTTTTCGACGCTGGATGCGTTGTGCAGAGAACTCCAATGTCAGCCCGCCGATATTCTCGAATACGAGGAGGACGAGGGTTAGGGCTGGGTGAGACCGCTTGCGCGGGCTCTAAGTCGTTATCCCCCTCCGACCTCGCTCGCTGCGCTCACGAGCCCACCTCCCCCTTGCGGGGGAGGAACTAAGATTGGGAGGAATGGACGACGTTCCACTCCACAGCCGCGCGACGGAACGCGCAAAGAGTCATTCGAAGCGACTTCGCTCCGATATGTCGGATGAGGAACGACTTCTCTGGGCGGAACTGAAACACTTCCGACAGAACGGATGGGCGTTCCGCAAACAGGCCGCAATTGGTCCCTACATCGCCGACTTCCTCTGCCGCAAAGCAATGCTTATCGTTGAAGTAGACGGGCGACTCCACGATCATCCAGATCAAATCTGGAGAGACACCGCGCGGACAGCCTATCTCGAGAGGTACGGCTACCGCGTCATCCGCTTCGCCGCCCACGAGATATGGTCCCATATGGACTCTGTCGTCCAAGGCATAGAACACGCCCTTCAAGTTCCTCCCCCGCAAGGGGGAGGTCGCCGACGCGCATAGCGCGAGGTCGGAGGGGGACACCGACAATATGCCGCGCGCCGCGCGCCCTTATTTGTCCAACGCAGCCCGCTGCAGCGCGCAGATCTCCCCGATCCCTTTCTTCGCCAGCCGCATCAGCTCGTCCATCTGCTCTCCGGTGAACGGCTTCTCTTCGGCCGTGGCCTGCACCTCGATGATCCCGCCCGCTTCCGTCAGCACGAAATTCGCATCCGCCTGCGCGTCGCGGTCTTCGGTGTATTCAAGATCCAGCCGGCAGGTCCCGTCCACGATCCCGCAGCTGACGGCCGCCATGGGCGCGGTGACGGGGTTCTTGGCGATCAGCCCCTGCTTCACCAGCCCGTCGCAGGCCATGGACAGCGCGACCCAGGCCGCGGAGATAGATGTGGTGCGCGTGCCACCGTCCGCCTGCATGACGTCGCAATCCACCACGATCTGACGCTCGCCCAGCGCTTCGAGGTCGGTCACGGCTCTGAGCGACCGCCCGATCAGGCGCTGGATTTCCACCGTGCGCCCGCCCTGCTTGCCGCGGGCGGCCTCGCGTGAGTTGCGCGTGTGGGTGGAGCGCGGCAGCATGCCGTATTCCGCCGTGACCCAGCCCTTGCCCTTGCCCTTCATCCAGCGCGGCACGTTCTCGTCGACCGAGGCCGTGACCAGCACATGGGTGTGGCCGAACTTGGCCAGCACGGAGCCTTCGGCATAGCGCGACACACCCGTTTCGAACGAGACGGGGCGGAGCGCGTCGAGGGCGCGGTCTTCGGGGCGAGGTGAGGTCATGGTCGGTTCCTTGTTTGGGCAAGCCTCTATGCGCTCGGTGCGGCAAAGCAAGCCTTGCGAGCTCTGCCCGCCCGGCCCACATAGCGCTGCCCATGTCCGCCCACACGCCATTCCCACTCTCCGAGCTCGACGCCCGCGCGCGCCGCATCTTCGGCTCCGTGGTGCAGACCTATCTCAAGACCGGGCTTCCCGTGGGGTCCAAGACGCTGGCGCTTTCGGGGTCCAGCCTGTCGCCCGCCTCCATCCGCTCGGTCATGGCGGACTTGACGCGCTACGGCCTGCTGGAATCCCCCCATGTCAGCGCGGGCCGCCAGCCGACCCATGCGGGGCTGCGGCTCTATGTCGATGGCCTGCTGCAATTCGGCGATGTGCCCAAGGAAGAACGCGCCCGGCTGGAATCGCGCATCGCGGCGGCGGGCCGCGCGCCGGACCAGGTCTTCACCGAGGCTTCCGTCATGCTGGCGGGCCTCGCGGGCGGGGCGGGGCTGGTGCTCGCGCCCGAAGCCCCGGACGGCGACGCGCTGCGCCATGTGGAGTTCGTCGGGCTCGACAATGGCCAGGCGCTGGTTGTCATGGTCCATGAGGGCGGCCGGGTGGAGAACCGCCTGATCGCGCGGCCCGCAGGCCTGCTGCCGAGCAGTCTGGAGCGGGCGGGCAATTTCCTGTCCGCGCGACTGTCGGGGCGGCGCCTGTCCGAGGCCCGCGCCGACATCCTGGCGGAGATAGAGCAGGGCCGCGCGGCCATCGACACCGCTGCCGCCACGCTGATCACGCAGGGCCTGGCGAGCTGGACCGAGGAGCCTGCAAAAAACCGCAAATTGATCGTCCGGGGACAGGCGCGCTTGCTTGACAATCTGGACGCCCGAACCGACGTGAGGGCCGATCTGGAACGCATCCGCCTGCTGTTCGAGGATCTGGAACGCAAGGAAGAGCTGATCGCCCTGCTGGACCAGACGGAACATGCGGACGGGGTGAGGATTTTCATCGGAACCGAGAACCCGCTGTTCTCGCTGTCCGGGTCCAGCGTCGTCGTCGCGCCCTACCGGGACGGGGACGGCAGACTGCTCGGCGCGCTGGGCGTGATCGGGCCGACGCGATTGAATTATGGCCGGGTCGTGCC